>CALMZW010000139.1 GCA_937870605.1 uncultured Synergistaceae bacterium | reverse complement strand
CACGCGGGGCATTGCCGGAGTTGCAGCATGCGACTGCTCAGGGGCCCGAAATCCCGTACGATCCTGAGGGATTGTATGTCGGCCGGCAGCGTGGCGCTGCTCTCCGGCAGATCGTGTTTCCGAAAATCGAATCTCCCCTTCGGCTCCGAACACGCGCCGTATTTCGCGCGGGCGCCCCGTGCGATTCTCCTTTCTTCATCGTATCTCTCCGTTCATGAACTCTCGTCCCACAAAAGCTCTCTTCTCTCAACAGGAAATACGCTTTCCGGGGTCGTATCGCACCCGACGGGTTCCCGACTCTCGTCCAGTGAGACAAGATCCTTTTGAACCGTCCAAACCGTCACAGCGGGTTCCCGGGCAAAATCTGAACTCCGGTAAAGTTTGCAGGGTTGATCGTTTTCTCGACGTGCATTTTTCTCACCACTTTTTTGACATTCCATTCATCCAGGCGACAAGGGGATGTCGCGATTACAAACAGGAGAGAAGATTGAATTTCGCAAGTTTACGTTTTCTTTCTTCTCCAAAGAATACCATTCCCGAACGACATAATATGACGTTCCAGTGGAGCGACGCGAGAAAGAGCGGCGTCTTTTCCGGGGGATGCAAGGGGGCGAAGCCCCCTGCCGAAAGGGAGTGTTGCCGTCAGGCAACGCACCCTTGAGCCTTACGGGACGAGGACGGAAAATCCCGTGGAGTTTCACTCGTTCGGAACGCGGGATCGAAGCTTTGGTATGGCGGAGGGGGCACGAAAGGATCGAACGGCCGGGCGGACGAAGGGAGCCGATGCGATCGATCCGCGAAATGAAGCGGGCTCTTCGAAAAGGGGAGCCGGACGCACGCTTCTCGTCCGGCTCGTATTCTTTTAACGCGGGATGTCTTCGAGTATTCGTCCGGAGCGTTGCGTGTCTCCGGTTTTTTCAATTTTGCCGAGCGCGGTCATCATTCGATCGACCACCGCCTCCTTCGCACCGAGGATCCGCCGGAGCGCATATTCCTTTCCCGCGTCGTCCTCGAGAACCCAGGTCGTTCGTTTCCCTCGCCGCTTTTTCGAGAGCTTCCAGCCTCTCGAGCCCAGGACTTCCTGAAGGGACGCACGCTTTTCTACGGTCGTCAGGGCTTCGAGGTGTTCTAGAACGATCCGCCTCGCCTCTTCGCGAAAGATCATCGATACGTCCCTCTTCGCCATCGTGAGATCGGCCTGAAGCTGTTCCTCCGCCGACGCGAGCGTTTCGCCCCGTTCCGCGATGGCGATCTTTCCTGCCGAGATGTGGCGTCTCGGCCCCGGATGGTCGAGCGCGTTCCGGTCAATCTCGCACCCGTGTCGCTCGAGCCAGAGGGCGAGTGTTTCGCGAAGACGCACGACGCTTCTCCTGATCGAAATCCTGTGTTTGAGTCCCTTTTCGCCTCGCGGGCGGTAGCAGATATGAAGATGGAGGTTCTTCTCGCGAGAGGAAGGCGCGCCTCCTGCGGTTTCCTTCGGGAGTCCCCGGTGAAGCGACCAGAGGACGTCCGTCGAGTCGAGCGAGAATCCCTGCACGAGGTTCCCGATGGAACGCCGTTTTTCGTCGTCCGTCATTGCGTCAAAGATGTCGTTCGGGAGCGGAAGAAAGAGCCGGACCTGGATGCACCCGTCGCGGCGGGAGCGCCCCGCCTTCGTGTCAAGCGGCGCTCCTCCCGTCTCCATTCGTCCCACTGCGACCCAGCGCTTCTTTGCGTCCTCTCTCCGGAAGACGTGTTCGCCGAAGGACGTCATGTTCCAGAGAAGGCATTCTTTTTCCCGCGTGAGATACCGGACGTGCGCGCCGGCCTTCGCGACCGCCCCGACGCCCGACGCGAAGGAGCTGAAGCGGATGTAGGGCTTCCACATCGGCTTCACGCCTGCCGCTCCGCTGCGTTTCCGGACGCGATCTTCGCGATGATTTCTCTTG
>CALMZW010000138.1 GCA_937870605.1 uncultured Synergistaceae bacterium | reverse complement strand
GTTGAGATGGAAGATGCCGCCGCCCCGGTATTGGGCGCTGTTGCCCGTAATCAGACATGTCTCGGCCGTCAGGACTCCGGCGTTATTGTAAACGCCGCCCCCGTTGCAGCCGGAACGGTTCCCGGTAATGGAGCAGTTCTTGAGTTTGAGCGTTCCCGTATTCTCGATGCCGCCGCTGCTGATTCCGCTGTGGGATGCGACGGTGCACCCGCTCATTTCGAGAGTCCCCCCGTTGCTGATTCCTCCGGGACCCCCGCTGCCGGTGTTGTTCGCGATCTCGCAGTTTTTGATTTTCGCGGACGCGCCGCCCGCGTTGTATATCGCGGAACACCCTCCGCTGCCGCCGGCGTTGTTCCGAATCGCGCCTCCGTCGATTTCGAGTTTCCCTGTGTTCCAAATGCCGCCGCAGCTGTAGCCCGACGTATTGTTCTCGATCACGCAGTTTTCCATCGTCAGCGTTCCCTGGGAGAAGATGGCGCCGCCTTCGAATGCGGCGCGATTTTTTGTAACGGTGCAGTCTTCCATCTTCAGGGAGCCGTCGTTGCGGATCGCTCCGCCTTCCCCCATATCTCTCCCGCCACCGGAGAGCGTCAGCTTCTTGAGCGTGACGTTTCCGCCGGCGAGAATGTAGAAGATGCGGTTCCCTCCGGTCTGTCTGATGGTCGCCGGGCCTTGGATCGTGAGCTTTTTGTCGAGCGCCAGCACCCCCGTCAGGGTCGCGCCGCCGCTCGAGAACTTGATCGTATCGCCCTTGCCGGCCTTCGAAACGATGCACCGGATCGATCCCGCATCCGTCGCGGAATCGGCGGTCGTCGTGACCGTCCACGTCTTCGCGTCGCACAGCGCCGCACAGCCGAAAACCAGCGCGACCGCCGCGCCGATCGCTGCGGAAACGCGCCTCCCTGCTTTGATCCGAACTGCATGGTTCAACCGATTCATCTCCGTTCGAGTAAAGAGTATGGAAAAAATGATAAAAAGCGCATCGTAATGCTTCAAAAGCATACACCTTCACACGATGTGAAGGTCAAGGCCGATCCGGGAAGGCTTTCGCGGCCTGTTGGAGGCTATTTCCGGGCGTTTCGTCGCGATCGCGCAAACGCCGGCAGCGGCAGGGCCAGCAGCAGCGCGAGCTGCGCGACGCCTGTCCCTTCGCCTGCATTGCACCCGCCGCCGCTGCCCGTATCGCCGATCGCCTTTTCGGCCGCGCGGACCGAGCAGACGCGGAAGGTCACGACGCCGGTCGCGGGTTCGAGGTCATACGACCCGTTGTCCGTCACGACCGAGCGCCAGGTCATGAGTCCTTCGCCCTCTTCGTAGAAGTCGGGCGGCGTCACGCCGTCGGGCAGCGTCCCGCCGGCCTTGAGCTCGAACTGCACGCCCCTGTCCGGAAGCTCGTAGCCCGACCCGTCGGCCCGGGCGAAGAGCGCGTAGTAGCGCGCCCGCGCGGGGTAGGACGCCGTGTATTCCACGACGAGGTCCGTGCTTGTCACGGCGACGCCCTCGAACGTGTTCGCGTAATAGAGCGACGCCGTCATGCCCGAAAGCGTTGCGGTCGCGTCGCCCGAAATCCCGGAGAGATCCTGCGACAGGACCGTCCTCACGGCCGCGAACAGATCGCTCGCCGGATCGGCCAGGGCGCTTTTCACGT
>CALMZW010000137.1 GCA_937870605.1 uncultured Synergistaceae bacterium | reverse complement strand
CGCGCTGTCGGAAGTCTGGGAAAAGGGCGGCGAGGGCGGCGTGGAACTGGCGATGAAGGTCATGGAAGCCTGCGAAAAGCCGTCGGCCTTCACGTATCTCTATGATTCCGAACTGTCGCCGAAACAGAAGATCGAGACGATCGCGAAGAAGGTCTACGGCGCGAGCGGCGTGAACTACACGGATCAGGCGGAAAAGGACCTTCAGATGATTCACGATCTAGGCAAGGACAATCTGCTGATCTGCATGGCGAAGACCCAGTACTCGCTTTCCGATGACGCCGCGAAGCTCGGCCGTCCCGAGGGGTTCACCGTCACCGTGCGGGAAGTCCGTCTCTCCGCCGGCGCGGGATTCCTGATCCCGATCACCGGCGCCATCATGACCATGCCCGGACTGCCGAAGAAACCCGCGGCCCTGACCATCGACATCGACCAGAACGGCCGAATCTCCGGACTGTTCTAGGCAGACGCCCGGCGATCTGCGAACGAAGTGAGCAAAGGAGCCGAGGCGGTCGCCTATCCCGAGACGAAGTCGAGGGGTAGCCTCATCTGGTGTGTGCTGTTTCGATTGAAGAAGAGGAAGGTGTTTTCTATTGAGCGCACGAATTCTTGACGGTAAGGTGATCTCCGCCTCGATCCGCGAGCGGGTCCGGGCGGAAGTGGAACAGTTGAAACCCCGCGGAGTCGTTCCGGGGCTTGCAGTCGTTCTCGTCGGAGAGAACCCGGCGTCGAAGGTCTACGTCGGACAAAAGGAAAAGGCCTGCCTGTCCGCGGGCTTCGCTTCCTTCCTGCACAAACTCCCCGCGTCCACCTCGCAGGAGGAACTTCTGGAACTCGTCGGCGATCTGAACCGGGATCCCGCAGTCCACGGCATTCTCGTGCAACTGCCGCTTCCGCCGCAGATCGATCCGGATACGGTCATCTCCGCGATCCGGCCGGAGAAGGACGTGGACGGCTTTCATCCGATCAACGCGGGCAAGCTCCTGGCGGGGCTGCCGTGCATCGAGCCCTGCACGCCCAAGGGCGTCATGCGTCTCATCGAGGAGACGGGGATCTCGCTTGAAGGCAAGGAAGCGGCCGTCGTCGGACGGAGCAACATCGTCGGAAAGCCCGTCTCGCTGATGCTTCTCGCGAAGAATGCGACGGTGACCGTATGTCACAGCCGGACGAAGGACATCGCGGATCATCTTCGCCGCGCGGATGTCCTCGTCGCGGCCGTGGGCCGTCCGCGTTTCGTCACGGCGGAGATGGTCAAAGAGGGGGCCGTCGTCATCGATGTCGGCATCAACCGGCTCGAAGGCGGCCTTGTCGGCGACGTGGACTATGACGCCGTGGCGGAGAAGGCCTCCTGGATCACGCCGGTGCCCGGAGGCGTGGGACCGATGACGATCGCCATGCTTCTGCAGAATACGGTGGACGTCGCCGCCGGACGTCTCTGAGGCCCCTGAAACGAAAACGATCTGAACGGAAGCGCCCCCGGGACAATCCCGGGGGGCGCTTCCGTGTGCGCCTTCATCCGCCGGAGCGAAAACGCGCGGTTACATCGTCGTCCGGTTACGCAGCTGGCCGCACGCGGCGTCGATGTCCGAGCCCTTTTCCCTTCGGACTTCGTACTCCAGGTTGCATGCCGCGAGCGCGGCTCCGAATTCCTTGATGCGTTCCTGCGGCGAACGCCCGTACAGGGATTCCGTGGCGTTGTAGGGGATGAGGTTCACATACGCCGACATTCCGGAAAAGAGCGCCGCGAGTTCATAGGCGAGACTCGGGTCGTCGTTGACGCCGTCGATCATGACATATTCCAGCGTGAGGCGCTCTCCTGTCTTGTCCTGATAGTACCGGAGCGCTTCGATGAGCTGCGCGAGGGGATAGCGCCTGTTGACGGGCATGAGTTTCGTCCGGAGCTGGTCGTTGGGCGCGTGAACGGATACGGAGAGGCGAATCGGCAGGCCCGAATCGGCGAGATTCCGTATGCCGGGAACGATGCCGGACGTCGAAATCGTGATGTGCCGCGCGCCGAGATTGCGCATCTTCGGGTGGTGCAGGATGCGGATCGACTTCATCACGGCGTCTTCGTTGAGAAGGGGCTCTCCCATTCCCATAAAGACGACGTTCGACACCGTTTCCTTCGTCCTCCATTCGATCGCCAGGAACTGTCCCACGATCTCTCCGACGGTGAGGTTGCGGCGGAAGCCCGCCTGTCCCGTCGCGCAAAAGGA
>CALMZW010000136.1 GCA_937870605.1 uncultured Synergistaceae bacterium | reverse complement strand
TCGCAACTCTTCGGGCTTTTTGCTGTCCCAGTTGCAACTACTTTATTCTAGGAGGAATGATGATAATGGTGCTCCGAATCTTTGATCCGAAGGCGCTCGAAGACCGAAAAATTCTGCTCCGGGTTGATTTTAACGTGCCAATGGAAGGCGATTTCGTGAGCGACTCGACGAGAATAGCGGCGCACATTCCCACAGTTCGGTCTCTCTGCGAAGCAGGCGCAAAAGTTGCGCTCGTGTCCCATTTCGGTCGTCCGAAGGGAACCCGCTCGGAAGAGTTTTCTCTTCGACGGGTCTTATCGACTGTTGAAACCGTCCTACAGAAGAAGATTGTCTTTGTCGATGATTGTGTCGGCGATATCGTTGCGGCAACGATGGATACCCTTCCGAGAGGAGCGGTGGCCCTACTGGAAAACGTCCGTTTCCATAAAGAGGAACAGGAAAATGATGAACGTTTCGCATCACATCTTGCAGCGCCTTTCGACGTATTCGTCATGGACGCATTCAGCGCGGCGCATCGTGCAGACGCCTCGACAAACGGCGTAACGAAGTTTCTCCCTTCATTTGCCGGACTCCTTCTTGAAAGAGAAGTGTCTATGCTTTCCAGAGTCAGTGATTTTCCCGAGCGCCCTTTTGTTATTCTGCTTGGCGGTGCAAAAGTATCCGACAAAATAGGCGTCGTCGAACATCTCCTTGAGAAAGCGACGACGATCTGTATCGGCGGAGGAATGGCCTTTACATTTCTTGCGGCTCAAGGACACCGCATCGGTCGTTCATTGCTCGAGGAAGACAAAATTCCGTTTGCCGGCGAGATGATGCAACGTGCGAAAGAGAACGGAGTCGGGATTCTCCTCCCAGTGGACGTTCTGCTTGCCAAGAGATTCGAAGACGACACATACCGGGTTTCCGACGTATCTGCGATAGGAGACGATGAACTTGGACTTGATATAGGGCCGGAAACGGTTCGTTTATTTGGAGATTGCGTACGCGCCGCCAAAACGGTTCTGTGGAATGGACCTATGGGAGTATTCGAAAGAGAGGCGTATTCGTCAGGAACACGTCGAATCGGAGACGCGCTGAAAGAATGCACTGGTCTGGGAGGAACCACCGTGGTAGGTGGAGGAGATACCGCATCAGCAGCGAAAATGCTTGGTTTCGCCGAGTCTGTTTCGCATGTTTCCACCGGCGGGGGAGCCAGCCTTGAGTTCTTCGAGGGAAAACTTCTTCCCGGAATAGCTCCTCTTCTTCTTTAGATCCAAATACTATGAAATGAGGTAACCGGCGATGAAAGATACAATTTACGTCTTCGGGAACTGGAAAATGAATATGACGGAAAAGGAAACGAGCGCTTATTTTGAGCGTTTCCTGTCGTCTTGTTGCGTTGCGAAAAGATATCCCGACTGTGGATGCAGCGTCGTTGTCTTCCCTCCGTATACCTCCATCCCCGAGACAAGAAATTGTCTTGAACGCCATTATCAGCGACAAAGAGTTCAATGCCTCGTCGAATACGGCGCGCAAGACGTTCATTATGCGCAACAAGGGGCGTATACCGGAGAAATATCGCTTCCTATGTTGCATGAACTCGGATGTACATGGGTGCTTCTCGGGCATAGTGAACGTCGGCACTTATTCGATGAAACGGACGAAAGCATTTCACAAAAGGTCTGCGCCTGTCTTGACTCAGGGATTCGTCCGGTATTGTGTTTTGGAGAAACACTCGATCAAAGAGAAACGAAGAAAACGCAGGAAATCGTAACCAGGCAGATCACTTCGGTCCTTTCAGCAACAGAAAACCACCCGGAGAGAAAACGCCTCGTTTTCGCGTACGAACCGGTATGGGCGATCGGAACGGGGCGGGCTGCGACACCGGGAGATGCAGAGGAAATATGCGGTTTCGCGGCAGGCGTTTTGAAACAGAACGTCGGTTATAGAGAGCTTACGATTCCGTTCCTGTATGGCGGAAGCGTTTCGCCGGCCAACGCAAAAGAGCTTTTATTGCAGGAACACATTTCGGGTCTTCTTGTCGGCGGTGCATCGCTCAAGCCTGATGCATTCCTCGAAATAATCGACAGAGCCATGGAAGGAAACGTCGAGAGTTCAAGATAACGCAACATAAGAAACATTATATGACATCTGTCTCAAAAAACATCGCGAGCCCCTGAATGGCATTTTCGGGCTCGCGATGTTTTCTTTGAACGTCACTCTAGTCTTCGTATGTGTATCTCAGGATATCCGAATCGCCCCAAATAGAGTCCAGTTTATAAAACGCACGCCCTTTGACGCTGAAAACGTGAACGACGACTTCTCCTGCGTCAATAAGACACCATTGAGTGCTGTCGCGGCCCTCGATGATACAGGTGCGCCCGTTTTTTTCGAGCGCTTCGACAGAGACATCACGAAGCGTTCCCATGTGAACGTCCGAATTGGCCGTAACAAGCACGAAGAAATCGGATATTGAAGAATTCCCTTTCAGGTCCATTCCAACAATGTCCAGACCTCTTTTTGAAGCGAGGGCCTCGTAAATGTACGAAAACGACTTGAGTTTTTCTTTCATTGCTTTACGAACACCAACCTTTCAGATTTCCGCTACGTGGGCCTTGTTACTCGGCAAAACGAGCAAGTCGAGAAAGCACGTTCTCAAGGTCGTGTCCGACAATGATTGTGATTGCGTTCGCAGCGCGTTCAGCCGTAACCAGGCGTTTATCGATGCCGCATATACGAGCGAGCGCCTGCGCGCCGGCGATCGTTGATGCAGAGGATTTCAACGGGTAAATGATGCTTGTCGTGTGATAATCGAAATGTCGCGCGTTTCCCGTGTATCCGACGTCAATCCCTATTTTTTCCAGAACCTGTGAAAAGCGCTTCCCGATGCCCTTTGCCCCATCTCCATTCAGAACGGCAACGGAGCCTTTGATGCTTTTGAGAAGATCCTTCTGTGCCGAAAGGTCTTCCTGAGCGGACGCATCCTGAGATATCGTCGAAACGATTTCCTTCGCGGAATCCCCGGAAATCGCGCCGGAAAGCAGCATAGAGGCCTCAGCGAGGTCGCCGACCCAGTAACTCAGGTTCCCGATATAGGCGGATTTTCCCGGCATGGTAAAGAAAATAATACGATCCGAGGTCAGATCCTTGAGGTACGATGCGAGTTGTATCGCCTGCGCTACCGGCATATTCGTATCCACAATCGAAACGAGTTGTCTGGCGACTTCCGGCAGACGCGGGAGAATCGACGGTTGTTGGATCTTTTTCAGAACAGCCTTTACGAAATCCTGCTGCCGCTTCACTCTCCCGATATCTCCAAGCGCGTCATTTCGATAACGAACGAACTGCAGCGCCGTCTTGCCGTTCATGTGTTGCGGTCCTTTGGGGATATCGATCCGGAGCTTTTGTGCATTATCAACGTAAAAGAGTTTCTTTTCGACGACAATATCGACGCCGCCGACGAGGTCAACAATTTGAGGGAAACTCTCGTAATTGACAAGCACATGATAGTTGATCGGGATTCCAAGATAGTTGACGATCGTCTGGCGTAACAGAGGAATTTTGCCGAACGCGTACGAATGGTTTATCTTTTGCCATCCGTGTTCCGGTATGTCCACGCGGGTATCCCTGGGAAGAGACATAAACCGGACGATCTTTTTGTCGATGTCTATCGCCGCGATCCCGATTGAGTCCGCACGATGCCCACCCTGAACATCATCAACCCCTACTGCGAGGATATAGATGATTCCTGAGGCTTCGTCATAGGAAATATTCTGCTTGATTGTCTCCGGCACAGGTTCCACAAAAGACCACAAACGAATAGCGACCCCGGCGGCGGCGCCAAGGACACCAAGAAGAACAAACAGTACGATTGTTTTCCACTTCATTCCTGACGTTGCCCCCCGTCTTGCGAATCGTACGATCCGCTATACAGGTCGGTTTTGGAAATATACTGAACGACAGGCTCCGGAGTAAGATAGCGTATGTTCTTCCCCT
>CALMZW010000135.1 GCA_937870605.1 uncultured Synergistaceae bacterium | reverse complement strand
CGTCGAGGGGAACACGCCGCTTGTCGCGGAGATTCAGACTCTGGCGGCCCCGACCGGCTTTCCGTATCCCCGGCGCACCGCACGGGGCGTGGACATCAACAAGCTGCATCTCTTCTCCGCGGTTGTGGAAAAACGATGCCGCATCCCGAGCAGTTCGTGGGATATCTACGTCAACGTCACGGGGGGGCTGAACCTTCAGGAACCGGCGGCCGACCTCGCCCTCTGCGCAGCGCTTGCGTCCGCGGTGCGCGATGCGCCGATCGCTTCGGGATCCTGCTTCATCGGCGAAGTCGGACTGGCGGGCGAAATTCGTCCCGTGACGCGTTTTCCGCTGCGATTGCGCGAAGCCGCCCGAAACGGCTTTACACAGGTCTACGCAAGCTCCCTGCAGGAGACGCGCTTTTCCGGCGTTCCCCGCGAGAAGGATCTGCGTGATATCCGGGTCGTCTCAAAGTCCCGGATTTTTGAAGTTCTGGAGGAGGTGATGCGGTAATGTGTCGTGCGAGATGTGTTCGAACGGTTTTTTGCCTGCTGGGTATGCTGATCGTGCTGTTTTCTCCCCTTCCGGCCTCCGCTTCGGAGCAGACCGTCGTGTTCCTTCGGCTGGAGGGGACGGTCGGCGTTTCGATGGAGAACCATGTGATCCCGCAATTGAAAGAAGCCGCTGACGAGGGGGCTGCGCTTGTCGTGTGCGAACTCGATACGCCGGGCGGCCTTGTGTCGTCGCTTCGGGCGATCGTTTCCGCGATTCTCGAATCTCCGGTTCCGGTCGTCGTCTGGGTCGCCCCCGAGGGCGCGCGCGCGGCTTCCGCCGGCGCCTTTCTGCTTCAGGCGGCGCACGTCGCGGCGATGGCGCCGGGGACGAACGTCGGCGCGGCGCATCCGGTGACGGCCGGTGGAAAGGATGTCCCCGACAAGGAAATGAACCGGAAGGTGCTCAACGACCTGTCCGCGTATATGCGTTCGCTCGCCCAGATGCGAAAGCGAAATCCCGACGCCGCCGAGCGTATGGTCACGGAAAGCCGTTCGCTCACGACGGAAGAGGCCATGAAGGAAGGCCTTCTCGATGTCGTGGCGTCCGACCGTCAGGATCTTCTTTCCGCGTTGAAGGGGCGCACCGTTCTTGTCCGGGGACGGGAACACGTTCTCGACCTCTCGTCGCCGCAAATCCGGGAACGGCGAATGACGGTGCGGGAGCGACTGCTCCAGTTTCTTTCGAGCCCCGACATCGCGTATCTGTTCCTGATGGCCGGCGTCCTCGCCATATTCTTCGAGATCATGTCTCCGGGCGGATTCGTTCTCGGCACGGCGGGGGCGGTGCTGGTGCTTCTCGGAGCGTTTGGCCTCCGGGTTCTGCCCTTCAACTGGGCGGGGATTCTCCTTCTGCTGGTGGGCGTTGGCGTGATGGTCCTCGACATTCTCGTCGGAGGAATCGGAATCCTGAGTCTCTTCGGCCTGGCGGCGATCGTGACGGGGAGCCTCGTCGTCTTTCGGGCGCCGGACGGCGAACTGCTGAGCGCGCCGCTCGACCTGATCGTCGGCATGAGCGTCGGAATGGGGATCTTTTTCCTCATTGTGGTGTTTCTTGTTGTTCGCAGCCTGAAACGAAAGCCGGAATCCGGGATGGAGGGGATGATCGACGAAGCGGCGACGGTTTTCGAAGCGCTCGATCCTTCCGGACTCGTGAAATGCCGCGGAGAACTCTGGACCGCGGAGACGGAAACGGGCGAGCATCTGAAAGCGGGCGCGTCCGTTCGCATTGTCAGGTTCCGGGGCATGACGCTTGTCGTCAGGCCGGATGAAAAAGAAGGGAAGTGACGGATATGGGAGTTTTTGACCTGTTGTTCGACGCGCTCTGGAGCATAGGGAGTTCTCTCGGATTCATCGTCGTCATCGTGTTCGTTCTGATGTCGGCGGTGAAAATCGTTACGGAGTACCAGCGTCTTGTCGTCTTCCGCCTTGGAAGGCTGATCGGCACGAAGGGCCCCGGTCTGGTCATCGTCATTCCGTTCGTTGACCGGGTCGTGCGCGTGGATCTCCGGACCGTGGTTCTGGACGTTCCGGTTCAGGAAGTCATCACGAAGGACAACGTGCCGATCAAGGTGAACGCGGTGGTGTATTTCCGTGTTATGGACTCGTCGAGATCCGTCGTCGAGGTCGAAAACCACATCATGGCGACGAGCCAGCTCTCGCAAACGACGTTGCGGTCGGTCATCGGCTCCGTCGATCTCGACGACGTGCTTTCGTCGCGCGAGAAGATCAACGGGGAATTGCAGAAGATCATCGATGACCGGACCGACCCGTGGGGGATCAAGGTGAGCGCGGTCGAGGTCAAGGAGCTGGAACTTCCGGAGGGGATGAAGCGCGCGATGGCCAAGCAGGCCGAGGCCGAGCGCGAGCGCCGCGCGAAGATCATTGCGGCCGAGGGCGAATTCCAGGCGGCGGAAAAGCTCAGCGAAGCCGCCCGTTTGATGGAAGTTTCGCCGGTGACGTTGCAGTTGCGATACCTCCAGACCCTTCGCGAAATAACGAACGAGAAGAGTTCGACGACGATCTTCCCGATTCCGATCGATCTTTTCCGTCCGTTTCTGAAGCAGTTCGGAGCGGGGGATTCGTCGAAAAGCTGACGCTCCTGTTTGCAGGAAGAAGGAGCCGGACTATAATGTCCCAATACTGACCGAAAACAATACGCTGTTCCAGACAAAGCTCAAGGAGGGCGCCACATGGCATACGATTTCCGGACGATAGAGGCGAAATGGCAGCACTACTGGGATGAGAACAGAACCTTCAATGTAGAGACGGACCCCTCCAGGAAGAAGTTCTACTGCCTCGAGATGTTTCCGTATCCGAGCGGGGCGCTTCACATGGGTCACCTCAGAAACTACTCCATCGGCGACATGATGACCCGGTTCCTCTGGAAGAGGGGGTTCAACGTCCTGCATCCCATGGGATTCGATGCCTTCGGATTGCCCGCCGAGAACGCGGCCATCAAGTACAACAGCCACCCGCATACGTGGACGTGGAAGAACATCGAACACATGACCGAACAGCTCAAGCATATGGGCTGCAGCTACGACTGGCGGCGCAGGGTGGAGACGTGCCATCCGCGGTATTACCGGTGGACGCAGTGGATCTTCCTGCAGATGTTCAAAAAGGGGCTGGCGTATCGCAAACACGCCCCCGTGAACTGGTGCGAGAGCTGCAATACGGTGCTCGCGAACGAACAGGTGATCAACAACGGCGTCTGCTGGCGCTGCGGAACGCCGGTCGTGAAGAAGAACCTCGAACAGTGGTTCCTGCGTATTACGGACTACGCGCAGGAGCTTGTCGATTGCCTGGACGACCTCAAGGGCGGCTGGCCCGAGAGGGTGCTGCTGATGCAGCGGAACTGGATCGGACGATCGGAGGGCGCGCGCCTCACGTTCGACGCGCCCGAGGTCGGGCGGACGCTCGAGACCTTCACCACGCGTTTCGACACGATCTACGGCGTGACGTTCATCGCGCTTTCCGCCGAACACCCGATGGTGACCGACATCATGGAGCGTTCGACGAAACGCGGCGAGATCGAGGCGTTCGTACAGCGGTGCAAGCAACAGAACGAGATCGAGCGAACGGCCGTCGGCGGAGAAAAGCTCGGCATCGACACCGGAGTCTTCGGCGTCAACCCGGTGAACGGCCGCAGGGTTCCGATATGGATCGCAAACTATATCCTCATGGATTACGGTACGGGCGCGATCATGGGCGTTCCCGCACACGACCAGCGGGACTTCGATTTCGCCAGGAAGTACGATATCCCGGTCGAGGTCGTCATTCGTCCTGCGGACAGGGAGCTCGACGGCGCGACGATGGAGGCCGCGTTCGAGGAAGACGGCGTCTCGTGCAATTCGGGCGAGTTCGACGGCCTCCCGACGCAGGAAGCCATCACGAAGATGATCGAGTGGGGGGAGTCGAAAGGATACTGCAGGAAGGAAGTCAACTTCCGCCTGCGCGATTGGCTCATCTCTCGCCAGCGATACTGGGGCGCGCCCATTCCGGTCGTTTATTGCGAACACTGCGGAATTGTGCCGGTTCCCGAAGAGGATCTTCCGGTTCTGCTCCCGATGGAGGTCAAGATCAAGGAAAACGGAAAGTCTCCGCTCGCCGAGGACGAAGCGTGGCTTCGGGCGACGTGCCCGAAATGCGGCGGTCCCGCCCGGCGGGAAGCGGATACGATGGACACGTTCATCTGTTCCTCGTGGTATTTCCTGCGGTATTGCTCCCCTCTGGACGATGCTGAGGTATTCAATGCCGACGACGTGAAGTATTGGATGAACGTCGACCAGTATATCGGCGGGATCGAACACCCCTGTCTGCACCTCATTTACGCCCGGTTTTTCACGAAGTTCTTCGCGGATATGGGGCTCTGCCCGGAACGCGAACCGTTCAAGAACCTTCTCACGCAGGGGATGGTCATCAAGGACGGCGCCAAGATGTCCAAATCGCTCGGCAACGTCGTGGATCCGGACGAAATCATCGACAAGTTCGGAGCCGATACGGCGCGCCTGTTCATCCTTTTCGCCGCGCCGCCCGACAACGATCTCGACTGGTCGGACCAGGGCGTGGAAGGGACGCATCGTTTCCTGAACCGGGTGTATCGCGTCGTGAGCGAATCGGCGGACATTCTCAGGGAAACGCCGGATAACCCGGTCGCGATGAACGCACTTACAGATCCGTCGCGGCGTGATTTTAAGCGGAAAATTCATACGACGATACAGAGCGTTACGAGGGACATCGATGTGGAGCGGCAGTTCAACACCGCCGTCGCCCGCCTGATGGAGCTTCTGAACGCGATCGTCGCGGCGCCGAAGGAAACGGAGATCGACCGCCGCCTCTTCCGCGAGGCCGTTTCCATCCTGCTTCAGTGCCTGAATCCGTTCTGTCCGCATGTTACGGAAGAATTGTGGGAGATGATTGGCGGCGATTCGACGATCGCCGGAACCTCGTGGCCCGTCATGGATCCCGCATCGATCTCCGCCGACCAGGTCACTGTGGTCGTTCAGATCAACGGCAAGATTCGAGAACGGATCAGCATCCGGGCCGGCGTGTCAAATGAAGAACTCGAAAAGATGGTTCTGGGCATGGATTCCGTCAGGAAACGGCTTGAAGGGAATACGATCGTCCGCATCGTGGTTGTGCCGGATCGTCTCGTGAACATCGTGGTGAAGGAGACGTGCCGCGCCTGATAGCGATCGCCGCCGCGGGCGCCACCCAGCGGCGGCTTCTGAAGGAACGGAAGGAAGCGCTCGAGGCGTCCGGTTTCCGCCTCGGGCGCAGAATTCAGGGCGGGACGTGGGGCGAGCTGTTCGCCCTCTCCGGTTCTGAAGGGCTCTTCGCCGAGAAGGAGTACATCGTCGTCGAAGATGCGATCGAGCTTGGCGTGTTGCCGCCGCAGAATTTCCGCAATGTCGGCGGCGACGGGGAGATGTGCGTCCTGTTGCTGGTCTTCGAGAAGGTCGGGAAGGGTGTTTTCCCGAAAGAGATAGCGGATCGCATCCGCTTCATCTCCGAGGACTCCCCGCCGTTCTGGTTCGATGCGAAGGTCTCCTGGCTTCGTTCAAAGGCGAGAGGCTCCGATATCCGCCTTGACGAAGACGCCGCGCATCTGTTGGTCGAGTTTATGGAAGACCCGGAGGAGCTTCTCGCCGAGGTGAACAAGATCGGCTCGTACTCCGGGGACAGAAAGATTACGGCGGAACTCGTGCGGAAGTTTTCCTTCGACGAGGGAAAAAGCGACATGCTGCGTTTTGTGGATGCCTTCTGCCGGGCGGAATGGAAGGACGTTCTCGCGTCATTTCCGGCGATTCGCAGGGAGGACAGCTTTTTGCCCGCGCTTACGGCGCTTCATAACCGCGTGCGTCTGGCTCTGTATATGATGCTCTTTCAACAGTCGCCGGAAAAAAACCTTTCCGCCGCTCTCGGAGCGAAACCGTATCAGTCGAAGATGGCGGCGGAATGTGTGAAGCACTATTCAAAAGCCGACCTGCTCTTCCTGTCGCACTCCCTGATTGCGACGTCGTACGGAGAGAAGACGGGGAGAGGGACGGGCGTCGCGGGCTTCGAATCCGCGGTGCTTCGCGTCCTCCGTGGATATGGGAACAAGAAAAGAGCCGATGCGTGAACACCAGCTCACACGTCGGCTCTTTGCCTTTTTCTTCCGGGCGGATATCCGAAGAAATGTTATTCCTGCGCGGCGGGTTGTACGGAAAGTTGCTTGACCCGTCTGGAGAGCATGGCTTTTCGGCGGTCTCCGGTGTTGTGGTGCATAACCCCTTTGACGACAGCCTTGTCGATCACGCCCTGCGCAGCATCGAACCGCTTTGCAGCGAGTTCGGTGTCTTTGCTCTCGACTGCTTCAAGGACCTTTTTGACGGCGGTTTTGCATCTTGTCGTCCAGTAGCGATTGTAGAGCCTGTTCTTTTCGCTCTGGCGCATCCGCTTTTCCGCTGACTTTTTGTTCGGCACGAACGTCACCTCCTCCCTGCAAAACGCATAACATTCTAGCATGCCCGGAGTTCCATTCGCAAGAGAAGCCGCCGGGGATTGTGCAGAAAGGCTATTGGTGAATGCATTTATGGATATGGACGGGGTTTTCGGTCCCGATGGCGTGATCGCTTCCCGCTTTCCGGGATATGAGAACAGAAAGGAACAGCTCGAACTTGCGAACGCGGTTTGGGAAACGGTCGAACGCGAAGGGGGAGAGGTTCTGGCGGCGGAAGCGCCTCCGGGTGTGGGAAAGACCTTTGCGTTGCTGCTTCCGGCGTTGTTGCACTGTATTCCGAACGATGGGAGGATCCTTGTGCTGACGGGCGGCATTCCGCTTCAGGAACAGCTTGTCGCCAAGGACATCCCTTCCATAGAGGCGAT
>CALMZW010000134.1 GCA_937870605.1 uncultured Synergistaceae bacterium | reverse complement strand
ATGCGGTCCGCTATGTTGCGAAAGGCTTTCGCCGCAGGTGAAGCGTCGGAGAACGTCAGCGGTTCTCCCCGGTTCGCCGATTTGACGACGCATTCATCTTCGGGAACGATGCCGATCAGCGGAATGGCAAGGATGTCGAGAACATCCTTGATATCGAGCATTTCCCCTTCCCGGATCAAATGCGCCCTCAGACGGTTGAGCACAAGTCTGATGGGTTTCTTCCCCATGGATTCCAGCATGCCGATAATTCTGTCCGCATCTCGTACGGCAGGAACTTCCGGAGTAGTCACAACCAACCCCTCGTCGGCGCCGACAGCGGCGTTCCGGAACCCTCCCTCGATGCCTGCCGGACTGTCGAGCAGGATAAAATCGAAATCCGGCCGGAGCATCGCGCACAGGTCGGACATCTGCTCGGGAGAAACGGCGTCCTTCGTCCTGGTCTGTGCGGCGGGAAGCAGGTACAGGGAATCGACCCGCTTGTCCCGCACAAGAGCTTGCGGCAGACGGCAAACGCCCTCGAGAACATCGACGAACGTATAGACGATCCTGTTTTCCAGCCCCATCATCACATCGAGGTTTCGCAATCCTATATCCGCATCGATCGCAACCACCTTGAATCCGCTCCGGGCGAGGGCTACCGAAATATTCGCAGTCGTTGTCGTCTTGCCAACGCCACCCTTACCGGAAGTAACAACTATGACCCGTGCCGCCACCTCTTTCCACCCCGTTTCTGCAATTCACCGCTCTATTTTCAGATCTCTGACCATCAGAGAGTCGTTTTCCAGAAGAACTACCACAGGCCGTCCCCACCATTCCTTTTCCATGCCGAGGTACGATCCGACTTTGCTCCCGATGCGAATCTGCTTGGCCTCGAACGCTCCAGCGACGATACAATGCCCGGACACGCCGTTCAGTCCCGCGTGCGCAAGTCCCTTGAGTCGCCCCCAGACCACGACGCTGCCTCCGGCAAGGATCTCAGCCCCGTCATTGACATGTCCGACAATTATGATATCGCCGTCATGCTCGACTCTCTGCCCCGACCGAAGCGAGTGCGCGAGAGCCAGAGGCGGCAGGGAAGAGCCTGCTTCCCTGGAGACGGGAGCGCGATATTCTCCGACATGAACGCCGGCGGCTTTCAGCAAGTTCTGCGTCTCAAGGTCGTAGGTGATCCAGGACAACACACGCATCCCGGAACGCCAGAGAGCTTGCAGGAGGCGGGAAAGCCCCTCCTCCCCGATCTTTCGCCCCTGAAAATCGAGGACGACTCCCATTCCTCCGAGAATCTCGGAGGTTTTCGAGTGCATGGAGACGATCTCATGTATAAGCGACTGTTCTTCCATGGTTTCCGGGATGAGCATGCGAACGTGATCCCGTGCGCCCTTGAAAACAATGCGTTCCTCGCGATCGGGCGGGGGCAGGTTCTGTTCCGTTCCTGTCGATGACGCAACCATTCTGGATCCTCCTTTGTCTCACGGGACGACATCGCCGGGGAAATCCCTGACGAGAAGATACGAGAGAACCTGTCCCACGATCGGGGAAGCAACGCTGCTGCCGTGTTCCCCGGCCTCCACGACGGCTACCGCCACGTATCGCGGACGGTCTGCAGGGGCGTATCCGGCAAAAAGGGCATGGTCGTTTCCGTGCGCATTCTGCGAGGTGCCGGTCTTCCCTGCAACGGTCACGCCATACGTTCCGGCGCGCCATCCGGTTCCCTGTCGGACGACATCCTGCAGGCCCCGGCGGACGACATCGAGATTCGCGGGAGAATGTCCGATCGGAACCGGAGGCTCCTTGCTGCTCTCCACAAGATACGGCGTTACGAGACGACCTCCGTTTGCGAAAAAGGCGTACATTCTCGCGATCTGCAGGGGCGTCATGAGGAGGAATCCCTGACCGATCGAGTAATTGACGGTGTCTCCTTTATACCACGGTTCCCGGAATCGCTCCTTTTTCCATTCGATGCCCGCGATATTTCCTTCCGCCTCGCCTGGTATGTCGATTCCGGTACGTGTCCCCAGCCCGAAACGTTTCCCCCATTCGACAAGACGATTGATGCCGAGCCGGAGCCCGACCTGATAGAAGTATACATCACAGGAATCCTGTAATGCCGTGACAAGACGAACCGTTCCGTGTCCCCAGCGTTTCCAGCATTTGAACGTCCGTGTCCCCAGCTGGAACTCTCCGGCGCAAAAGAACGACGTGGCGGTGGTCACTTCCTTTTCCTCCAAAGCCGCCAGCGCAACCATCGCCTTGAACGTCGAACCCGGAGGATACACGCCCGAAATCGAACGATCCATCATCGGATGCAACGGATCGTCGGTGAGAGCGCTCCATTCCTTCGCCGAGATCCCCCATGAAAGAGGGTTGTTGTCATAGGATGGCGACGTGCACAGAACCAGGACGCCTCCGGTCTGCGCGTCCAGCACAACCACGGCGCCTCTCAGTCCCTTGAGAAGATCCGCGGCGAGACGTTGCGCCCCGAGATCGAGCGTCAATCTGATATTCTGACCCCGGAGCGGAGGACGATAATCGATGCTGCGCATGCGACGTCCCCTCGCATCCACCTCGATGGATTCTTCTCCCGCCCTCCCTCGAAGGGATTGCTCATAGTACGCCTCGATGCCCCCCTTGCCGATCCGATCGCCGCCGAGATACTCCCCCTGCGCTTTTTGCCGGAGTTCGTTCTCACTGATCTCTCCCGCATACCCGAGAACATTCGAGACAAGGCTTCCGGCGGGGTAGGTCCGACGCCATACGGCCATCGGGAAACATTGCGTGGGGAAATTGGGATCGGCCACAAGATCCGCCATCTGGGGAAGCGTCAGATTCGTTATTACGCGCACAACCCTGTACGGCGTCCAGAACTGCCGCTTGATCGTCGCCGACAGATCTTCCGGGTCTATGGGGAATCCATGTTTGTTGAGAACAAGAGAAAGGCGTTCGATCATCCCGGGTTTCTCCAGGTCGAGCGGATACCCGAGGATATCGAACGTCGTTATGTTGACCGCAAGGGGGGACCCGTTCCGATCGAATATTTCGCCCCGCGACGAGGGGATGCGGATCAGACGCAGCCGATTGTCCCAGGCAAGTTTGACATACTTGTCCGCGTGAAGGATCTGGAAGAAGTACAAGCCGAGAAGAAGAAAGGCCGCCGAAAGGATCATCAGAAAACGGCACACGCGAATCCGCACATCGATAACGGATCGGAGATCAGACATCCTGCTTTCGCTCCAGATGTGCGATGAACACGCACACAATACCGATCACGGGAAGGAAATATCCCTGCTGCATCAGCAAGATACGAAGGATATCCATCCTGGGAAGCCCCCAGAGGATCAATCGCGCAAGGGAAACAAGCGTTTGCCCGGACCAGAAGAAAAATGCCGTAAGTCCGATCGTTCTTCCGGAAACGGGGAGCGTCAGCCACAACCATCTGCAGACGAGCAGAACCGCTACGGTCAGGAAGGATGTGACACCAGGAAATCCCACCCACCGGAGATCAAAGACCACGCCGCCGGCGAACGTGCTCCAGACGGTTGCCGGAAACGACTCAGCCCGATACAGCGCGCGATAGAGCATCAACAGAAGGAACGCTTCCGGAACCATCAGCGGACCTGACGCAAGGACGGAAAAGAGATCCTGGAAAAGCCATACCGCAAGCCCCGAAAGCATCTCCTTACCTCGCTTTCGGTCTCAGGACGCTGACGGAGTACAAGAGGGAGAGCGAGGCGCCGGTCTCAAGGCGATACGAAACAAATCCCTCTTCCGATCGTTTTTTCTGTTCCGAAAGCCTTCCGATCGGGATTCCCGGAGGCAATATTTCGCTGATCATGGCAGTGCTGACGGTCATGCCGGGGACGAGCGACCTGCCTTCCGGAATGAACAGCAGCCAGACGCCGCCCTGGCCGTCTCCGGCCACAACGCCGAGATCCCGTGTTTCTTCGATGACAGCAGGCACCATCAGAGATGACGACGTCACCAGTTCGACCCAGGAGAACGAATTTTCGACGACGGTGGTGCGTCCCACGAGAGAACCGTTCTGAAGAACGGGAGTCCCGGAACGCACCCCGTCCTTGAGCCCCTTGTCGATCAGGATCTCCGTCCACCACGCGTGCGGAGCCCGGAACACAACCTGTGAATCGCCAAGAGCCGAATCGAGCTGACGTTTTGCGGCCTGAACGTGGGCGTTGGCCACGTGGGTTGCGAGTCCGAGTCGCTCGTTCTCTCTTTCCAGAAATCGCAATCGATCGAGAAGGGTTGTTCTTTCCGAAAACCATGCCGTTCCCCGTCGGAAAGCGGAACCGAGCGCAACGGCGGGGGCCTCGGGGTAGGAGAGCACAGCAGCGACGAACGTCACCGGCTCGCGGAGAAGCTCCCTGTGAGGAGCGAACGCGAGCAGCAGCACGCTCAGAACGAGGGCGACCAGGCCATGAAACCAATCCGTTCCCAGGGTTCTCAGCCGCACGAGACGCGTACCCCGTTTTCTCTATCTTGAGCCCTTTTCAACGGACATCAATACGCGCTTCATAACATCGAGGTTATCGAGAATTTTCCCGACTCCGCGAGCCACAGCGAAAAGAGGGTCTTCTGCGACGACGACAGGCGTATTGAGCGACCGCGAAAGACGTTCGGAAAGGCCTCTCAACTGCGAAACGCCTCCGCTCATGATAATGCCCTGGTCGACAATATCTTTCGCCAGCTCGGGCGGAGTCTGTTCCAGAGCGACCTTGACCATATCCTCTATTCGCAGGATGATCGGATCGATCGCTTCCCGGACTTCGACGGATGTCACGATGTCCGCTTTCGGCAGGCCGTCCGCGAGGTCGCGTCCCTTGACCGCCATTTCGAGCTCGGGTTCGAGAGGAAGGGCGGAGCCGATCTGTATCTTGACTTCTTCAGCCGTTGTATCTCCGATGAAAAGCGCGTACCGCTGCCGGAGCATGGCGACGATCGCGTTATCCATATCCTTGCCTGCGGCCCGAAGGGAATTTGTGACGACGATTCCGCCCAGGGAAAGAACCGCGACTTCGCTCGTCCCTCCTCCGATATCGAGGATCATGCTCCCCTTCGGTTCCTGTATGGGCAATCCCGCCCCCAATGCGGCGGAGACCGGTTCTTCAACGACGTACGCTTCGCGTGCGCCCGCACCGAGCGTCGCATCGATCACCGCTTTTCGCTCAACTTCCGTGACCTCGGCGGGAACCGAAATGACGACGCGCGGATGGGAGAGGAAAAAACGCGAGCCGTTCGCAAATCGCAGGCAATGGCGGATAAGTTCCTCCGTCATTTCAAAATTGGCGATGACGCCGTCCTGTAACGGCCAAATCGTCGTAACGCCGGTCGGCGTCTTCCCGGACATTGCCTTCGCCTCGCGACCGACGGCGATAATCTCGCTCGGACCACCCTTCGGCCTCTTCCGGACAGCGACAGCCGAGGGCTCATTGATGACGATCCCCTTCCCGCGAACGAACACGACGATGTTCGCGGTGCCGAGGTCGATTCCCACATCAGCTCCAAACATACCAGAGAGCGCTCTCAACACAACAATACCACCTTCAGCTTTCACAGTCCGAAGGGATCAAGGCAGAACGCCCCTTCGCGACGATATAGTGCCCCTGAAGCCCGATAGACAGCAACATCAGGCGTTCCCGTACGTGACGCGTCAGAATGCGGTCTTCCGCGCTCGGATGCAGGGATCCGTCAGGATGATTATGAAGGAGAACGACCGATTTCGCATCGAGACGAACCGCACGGCGCAAGAGATATTGTACATCGACGAAGGCCCCGTCCAAACCTCCGTAAGAAATGCGTTTTTCGTCAATAACGGCTCCCTTCCGGTCGAGGGAGAGAAAGACGACGAATTCCCGTTCTTCGTGCGCGAGGAGACTGCTCCAGTGTGCGACCCGCTCGCCGCAGGAAACGACTTCTCCGCCGCCTTCCTGCAATGACGCCCGACGCGCCAGTTCCAGAGCGGCGACAAGGGAACACGCTTTCGCATTCTTAATCCCGGGAATGCGAAGCAGTTCGCAGAGCGATGCGCGAAAGAGTCCGTCCAGACCTCCGAATTCAGAGAGCACGGTTTCGGAAAGCTCAATTACATTTTGTTTTGCGTTTCCCGTCCGTAACAGAATCGCAAGGAGTTCCACGAGCGAGAGCGCCTGTGAGCCTTCGCGAAGAAGCCTTTCACGGGGCATTTCCGCGGAAGGAAGCCGGTCTTTCATGCATCCTGCCCGAGACGAGGCCAGTAGGGATTCGACTGTCTCTCGACGCCTATTGTCGTTTCCGGTCCGTGACCGGGAAGGACACGAAGCGTGTCGGGAAACGACGCCAGTTTGTAGAGCGATTTTTCGAGCGCGTCCGAATCACCTCCGGGGAGATCCGTCCTGCCGACGCTCCTCGCGAAAAGCGTGTCTCCGGAAAGAAGAACATGTTCCGCACCGTGTCGTACGAGAACGCAAACACTTCCCTCCGTATGCCCCGGAGTCTCGAAAAACTCAAGCTCCATGCCGCCGACGCGGAGCCGATCTCCATCGCCGATGGTTCGCCCGGGCCGTGTCGGGGGAAACGAGACTCCAAGCCATCGGGAGAGGCTCTCGTCGGGATCGGACAACATAGTGGCGTCCGCTTCGGATATGACGATGATCGCCCCCGTTTCTTCGGCCAGTCGGGAAACGCCCGCTATGTGGTCAACGTGTCCGTGGGTAAGAACGATCGCGTCCAGCGAAAGCGCGTCGCGGCGCAGGCGTTCGATGACTTCTTCCGGGTCGCCCCCCGGATCGACGAAAAAAGCCCGCCCCTCGTCACCGACGACGAGATACCCGTTCGTCCAGAGAGGGCCGAGAGGGAAACGTTCTATGCGCATGGACGCTCACCCGCCGGAGAATCCACAATCAGCGTGACGGGACCGTCATTCGACAGGGAAACGACCATGTGTGTCTGAAATTCACCGGTGGCGACCTCGATCCCGCGGGAACGGACACATTCGACAAACCGTTCATAGATGGCATTCGCAACGTCCGGCAACGCCGCATCGATGAAGGACGGACGACGTCCCTTGCGGCAATCGCCGTAGAGAGTGAACTGCGAAACAATCAGCATAGCTCCGCCTGCATCGAGAAGCGACCGGTTGAGTTTTCCGTTATCGTCCTCGAAGATTCTCAGATTGACCAGTTTTTCCGCCATCCAGGAAGCCTCCTGCTCTCCGTCTCCGGACCGGACGCCCAGGAGGACGCAGAGTCCCGGGCCGATACGCCCGACATTGCGTTCATCCACCGTAACGGATGCGGAAGAAACACGTTGCACCACAGCCCGCACACGCTCACCCCCGAGTGATTTCGATAACGTTCTTCACGGTGTTCAGCCGTGCGATCACCGCGTACAGATGTTCCAGGTTCCGAACCTTTATCTCGACTTTCATCCGGGCGATATTGCCGCCGACGACGCTTGCCTTGATGCCGACAATCCCGCCTTCTGCAGCCATTATGGCCTGAGCGATGTCCGCAAACAGTCCGCTCCGGTCCGACGCGTCGAGTTTCAGTCGCGCGACATATCGTTTGTTGAAGGGGATCGCTCCCCACGAGACTTCTATGGCGCGTTCCGTGTGCGCGTTTTTCAGATTTCTGCAGTCCACCCGGTGAATGGTGATTCCGCGAACACGCGTCGTATAGCCGATGATTGTATCTCCGGGAACAGGCTGGCAGCAACTCGCGAGGATGACCTGAACGCCTTCCGCTCCGTCGACGATGATTTCCGATTCCACTTTTTTTCCCGACGCATTTTTTTCGTACACGGCGTCGGTCGGAGCGGGCTGCGGGGGAAGACTCTGCTGCATCTTGGCGACAACTTTCTGGACAACGACGCTCGGACTCTGGGATCCCGAGCCGACGGCAGCCAGAAGGTCTTCTCCGTTGGCCTGCCCCATGTCTTTCGCAATCCTGTTGAGCAGCGCGATGACATCCTCATCGCCGACAACCGGCTCCGCGCCCCGTCGCTGGATCTCCTTGTCGATCAGATCTCTTCCGCGCTGAAGCTTCTCGATCCGTTCGGTTTTCTCGATCTGCCGAAAATACGCCCGTATTTTCCCGCGCGCCTTCCCGCTGCGCGCGACCTTGAGCCAGTCACGCGACGGGACGCCCTGTGGGGAGGTGATGATCTTGACGATCTCGCCGTTTTTCAACTCGTAGCTCATCGGGACGATCCTGTTGTTGACCATCGCCCCGACGCATCTCGTGCCGATTTGCGTGTGTATCGCAAAGGCGAAGTCGATCGGTGTCGATCCCTTCGGAAGAGAGACGACCTTTCCCTGCGGCGTGAAGACAAAAACTTCGGACGTCAGGACGTCATCCTTGAGGCGCTCCATGAATTCGGATGGGTCTCCGCCTTCATAGTCTCCCTCGATCGCCTGACGGATCCACGTGAGCTTGGTATCGAGGTCGTCCCGTCCGGAACCGCCTTCCTTGTATCTCCAGTGGGCCGCAATTCCGTACTCCGCAAGACGGTTCATTTCCCAGGTCCGTATCTGGACTTCGAGCGGTTCTCCGGTCGGTCCGACGACGGTCGTATGAAGCGATTGATACATATTGTTCTTGGGGTTCGCTATGTAATCGTCAAATTGACCCGGTATGGGCTTCCAGATGGTGTGAACGATTCCGAGGACGGTATAACAATCGGCCAGCGACTCGACCACGACGCGAAGCGCCAGCAGATCGTAGAGCTGCTCGACGGAGAGTCCCTTTCGGTTCATCTTTTCGAAGATGCTGTAAAAATGCTTTGCGCGCCCCTTGACCTTGCATGCGATTCCGTCTTCCTGCAAACGAGCCTGCAGGATCTCCATCGCCTTGTGGATCGTCGTCTCGCGTTCCGGAAGTTTTTTTCTCACGCGTCGCCGGATCTCGTAATACATTTCGGGATCGGAATACTTGAACGCAAGGTCCTCGAGACCGCGCTTGACCTGATAGATTCCGAGCCGATGCGCAAGAGGCGCGTAAATTTCGAGCGTCTCCTTGGCGATTCGCATTTGTTTGTCCCTTCTCAGGGCGCCGAGCGTCCGCATGTTGTGCAGGCGGTCCGCAAGCTTGATCAGTACGACGCGGATATCCTTGGCCATTACCACGAACATCTTCCTGAGATTCTCCGCCTGATAGTCCTCAAAACTCTTGAAGGGGAGCTTCCCGAGCTTGGTCACCCCTTCCACAAGCACGACGACATCCTCGCCGAAGGCCTTTGCGATCGCTTCCCTCGACGTGTTCGTGTCCTCGAGGACGTCGTGGAGAATCGCGGCGACCAGCGTGTCGATATCGAGCTGCATATCGGAAAGAATAGACGCGACATTGATCGAATGAACGATATACGGATCTCCGGTCGAACGTTTCTGCTCGCCATGCGACTGCGCGGCCATGACAAGGGATTCGCCGAGCTTCAGAAGTTCGTCCCGTTTCAGGTAGTGGATTCCCTTCGACCACAATTCGTGCCATGCGAACTTGACGGATATCGTTCGTTCACTTTCGGGCAATCGTCCGAGATAACTGTCCCGAAGCCGCGCCGAATCCTTCCTGTCTATCTCTTCGGAGCAGGGCGGCTGTTCGTCCGCGTCTATCCGTTCGATTTCTCCGATGTTTCCGAGAAGGTCAACCATGAACGCTCACCCTTCAGTTCTCAATTACGACATGATCGAGGATGAATTGGATCCTTCGCGTCCCGCGCCACGTATCGATCCGGGGATGAAAAACGTAACCGCAGACGCCGTCGCGTTCGAGCAGGGCCACGCCATTGAAGGCAAGAAGAACCACGCCGCCGGCGTCCAGACGGACATGTTCTCCCGTCTTTCCAAGCGGTGACGTCCGCTCGTCCCCTCTGGCTTCGAAGAAGAACAGCGGACACGGATTCCCCATTCCAAACGGTGCGATGCAGTCGACGGACTCCCATTCCTCAAGCGTGATATCCCCGGGGCGCCACGCAAGGGCGGCCACCTCCGGAAGTTCGATCCGAACCGTGCCGAGCAATTCTTCGAGGCGCTCGCGAACGGACGTCCATCGCTGGCAGGATACGGAAAAACCGGCGGCGTATCTGTGCCCTCCCCACGCCAGAAGATCGGCGGACACCGTATCGAGGATTTCCATGGCGTTTCCGCCTTCCGGAACGCGGAGCGTTCCACGCACGGATCCGTTCGTCGGCGCGGCGAGAACGATCGGCGTGCTCTTCTCGTTACACAAGCGGCTGGCGACTCCGCTCAGTACGCCGACGGGCCAATCCTCTCCGTACAATACTCGGGCGCCGTCTTTTTCTCTCTGAATTCCGATTTCGCGGGCAAGACGGGTCGAAATGGTCTGACGTTTTCGGTTCAGTTCGACCAGGGTCTCGACATCTCGTTCCATTGTGGGAACTCCGAGCATCACATTCACTGCGGTGTCGGCGCATTCGAGCCGACCTGCGGCGTTCAGGCACGGAATAACCTTCATCGCCAGATGCTCTTCGTTCACATTCCCGGGTTCCAGACCGAGACGCCGGACAAGACGGGTAATTCCGGGGCGGGGAGCGCGGTTCATCTTTCGTATGCCTTCCCGGACAATCGCGCGATTCAGAAGGTCCAGAGGCATGCAATCGGCTATCGTCGCCATAGCCGCAAGGTCGGATAGCGTTCGAAGGCGCTCACGCGGCGCGATGTCGAAAAGCCATGCCCACGCCCAAAGAAGGGACGCCGCACAGAGTCGTCTCCCGGAAAGGTTGCCGTCAATTTGAGGATTGACGGTGACACGATACGGGCGCGTTTCGTTATCGGGAGTATGATGATCGAAGACGATCACACGGATGCCCTGTCGCGATGCCTCTTCCAGGACGATGCCGTCTTTGGTCCCGCAGTCCACGACAAGAAGCGTGTTGCACCCCATGTCGGCCAGCGATGCGATCACCCGCTGATGGATGCCGTATCCTTCGCTGTGGCGTTCGGGGATAAAATAGCGAACCTCCCGCGACTTCGCGCGCGCCAATTCAACAGCGAGCACAGTCGCGGAGATTCCGTCGACATCATAATCTCCGTAAACGACGACATTTCCGAACGACGCCGCCGAAAGCCATTCTTCTTTCGCAACAAGGGCGCCCGTTCCGAGGTCAACATCGCCCATCAATAACTCGAGACTCGGACTGATCCACGTTCGGGCCCGGTCAATTTCGGTTTCGGAATCGAATCCCCGCATTTCGAGAAGTGCCGCTACGAGAGGAGAGCAGTGAAGATCCTGCTTCAGCGTGCGGGAAAACGCTCCCGGGGTGCAGACCCGGAGCCTGGATGTCTCGCAGAATGAAGACACGCTTCTTCTAGTCTCCCTGTTTTTCCGGGAAAGAGGAGATGTCCTCAGTCTCCGTCTTCTCAACGGATTCGATCGGCGCGTCCGCCTCGCCGATGTCTCCGTTGTTTTCCTTTTGCGTTACAAACGCCCGATCCAGGACATCGGGCGTTGTCCTGATCGCCTTGAGAATATTCGCCCGGTCATCCTCAAGCTTTGCAATACGCTCTGTCTGCTCCCGGATGATCTTTCTGAAGCGCGCCCGCCCCTCAAGGTGAGCGGACAGAGAAACGATCCACATAAGAACGCACCCCGCCGAAAATACGGCGACTTCCCAGACGCCCTGCGGGAGCTGCCGCGTCCAGACCAGGAAACGAATCGTCACGTCGCCCGGATTCTGATACGAAAAAACCGCAGAGACAAGCACGGCAAAAGCGATCGCCACGGTATAACTTCTCATAGTCTCTCCCCCTTGTTCCATAAACGCGCCATATCGTCACAACCGCCGGCGTCTCTTTCCCGGACGCGTGATACAGGCATTCGTGTCTGAATCATTCTATGCTCACCCGTTGCCGAAGTAAACCCGACGAAAGGATACAGAAAGGGGGGACGGGCTGTATACTGCCCGTCCCCCCTGCAGCCAACGAACGGTATCAGACCTTCTGCGGGGAGCGGATCGACCATTCCGCCAACAGAGCCGCGGCGATGAAGATGGAACTGTACGTTCCGACAACAATGCCGATCAGCATGGCGAAGGAGAAGGGACGAACCACGGGGCCTCCCATAAAGAAAAGCGCAAATACGGGAAGAAGCGTCGTCAGCGACGTGTTGATCGTCCGGGACAATGTCTCGTTCACGGATTCGTTGAGGACCTCAAGAAGTCCGCGGCTTCTGATGTTCTTCCAGTTTTCCCGGACTCTGTCCAGAACGACTATCGTGTCGTTCAGCGAATACCCGACGATGGTCAGAATAGCGGCGATGAACGTGGATGAGACCTCCATCCCCGAGATACTGAAGGCACCGAGCGTTATGATGGCGTCGTGCAGAAGCGCAAGAACACTGACAACAGCAAACCGGAACTGGAATCGCACCGTAATATACAGGAGAATGCCGACAAGAGCGATGCACAATGCGATGACCGCTTCCCGGCGAAGTTCCGAACCGACGACGGGACCAACCTTTTCGAAGCGCACGACTTTCGCTCCCGTGAAAGAAGCTTTCAGAGTTTCTCCAAGGACTATCC
>CALMZW010000133.1 GCA_937870605.1 uncultured Synergistaceae bacterium | reverse complement strand
TTCTCGCTACTTTTTCTTACCTATCCCCTTGACTTTTGATAGCTGGTCTCCCCGTACTGTCTGCCGATATCCCGACGCCGCATTCAGATGCGCATCTTCCGCGAGCGTCTTTCGCGAGCGTCTTCGTCGGTCCTCCGACGCCCGCACAGCGCTCAACTCCGGCCCCGGGAGAAGAATACCATGAAGGGCAACGCGCAGAGCGGCAACGCGGCGACAATCGTCATCGTGGCCTGGATTCCGAAGTGGTCCGCCACCATTCCGAGCGGCCCGGTCAGGAGATTCGCGATGCCCCATGAGAGTCCCATCACGATGGAGCTGGCCATGCTCCGGGATTGCGGCGCCATCTCCTGGGCGAGCGCCGCCGTGACGGGCATGGTCGCGTTGACCAGGGAGACTCCGGCAAGATACAGTCCGATGGAAAGCCCGCCTGTGGTCCAGAGCGCCGGAAAAAGCGCCAGGGACGCGAGAATGAGCAGCAGCGTCAGTGTCTGTCGCTTCCCGAAGCGGTCGGCCAGTTTGCCGCCGATCACCATCGCGATGGTGCTGACGAGCATGATCAGAAACAGGATCGTGCCCACCGCCGTGATGTCGCCGCCGCGTGCTGAGATCTGTATGGGAAGGAAAAAACGGACGCCCTGGCTCGTGGCGTCCCGCGCGACGGACACCGCCCAGATCGGGAAGATGGTCGCGAAGACGGAGGTCAGCGCGCCGATCACTCCCTGCCTGACGGCCGGCGCGGACGGGCGCTCCTCGTTGAAGCGGGGCATATACCGCATGATGCATGCCGCCAGAACGAGGACCGGAATCGTCGCGACGAACGGCAGGGCCGGGAGCCCAACGGTTTTCGCCATCACGACGGCGAAGATCGGGCTGAGCGTGACGCCGATATTCCCCGCCACGCTGAAGATGGCCAGCGACGACGTGAGACGCTCCTTCGGAACAACATACCCCACGGATCCGTTCCCCTGCGGATGGAACGATGCGCTTCCCAGCCCCCAGAGCCCTGCGAACACAATCGCAAAACCGAAGGACGGGGCGTTCGGCAGAAGCGTCGCGCCGAGGCAGGTCAGGACCGGACCGATCGTGATCAGCCAGCTTCGCGTCGTCCGGTCCGACAGATACCCCATGACGGGCTGGAAGAAGATGTGGATGATTCCCACCGTGGAATTCAGCGTCCCCGCCTGCGCCATCGAGATTCCGAGGCGTTCGATGATCCCCGGAACGAACGTGGGCAGAAAGGACGCGTACAGGTCATTGAAAAAATGCGCGACGGACAGCAGCGAAAGCTTGAAGCCGGAACTCCGGACACAGACGGAACGAACAGGCATGAAAGACCCTCCCGAAAGAACGATTGCACGTATTATCGCACCGGAGCGGACCCAATGTTGCGAAAGTCTGGAATTATACAGTATTCACATCTCATTACGGTACGCTTTTCCAAAAAAACGCCAGCCAGATGCACGGACTTTCGCTGCTTGTGCTGTCGATCCGGTGGCGAACATGCGCCGGAATGAGAAGGCAGTCCCCGGCATGCAGCGAGAGGACGGAGCCGTTTTCACACCGGAGCTTCGCGTCACCCGAAAGAAGAGCGACCCATTCGTCCTCGTCCTGGTCGTACCAGAAACCGGGCGGCGACGCCTGACCCGTCGACACGATCCGCTCCACCCGGACGTTCTTCGCGCGCGCGAGAATGTCCACCGACTCGTCCTCTTCCGGTCGGGGCAGGGGCGACGGCAGACGAAACAGATTGGTCACATCCGGCTCCATGTATGATCCTCCTTCGCTGGGTTGTTCCCGTTCGCCGAGAAGCGCTCTCAGGCCGTCTCCGGATCCGCGGATCCGTTTCACGCGGGGGAAACCGCATTCCGGGAAACATGCTCCCGGATAACCGCCGTAAAGGATTCTCCGTATCGCGCCATTTTCGATTCTCCGACCCCGGCGACCTCGAGAAATTCCTCCCTCGTCCGCGGAAGCTTCCGGCACATATCGCGAAGCGCCGCATCGGGAAAAACGACGTACGCGGGAACGTGCGCCTCGGACGCGATCCGGGCCCGCAACGCCCGGAGGGACTCGAACAGCTCGTCCTCCCCGCCGCCGGATATTTCCTCTGTTTGGCGCGCTTCCGCCGGAGCGACGCGCGCCGGGACGTTCATCTCGACCGTTCGCTTCTCCCGGATGACCTCGCCGGACCGGAGGGAAGGCGTCACGACCGGGTACTCATCGGCTGACAGCGCCAGAAAATCGTTGTCGACGAGAAAATCCAGGATCTCCCGGATCCTGCGCACGGGCGCATCCGCCATGATTCCGTACGTCGAAAGACTGTCCAGGCCCAATTGCAGCACCTTCTCGTTTCTGCCTCCGTGCAGGATGTCGACGATCATCTTCTTTCCGAACGCCCTGTTCCGTTGCAGGACACGATACACGCACGAGACGATCTTCTGCGATTCCGTCGTGATATCCACCGTCTCGAACTCCGTGTCGCAGTTCGAGCAGCGGCCGCAAAAGCGCGGGGCCGTTTCCCCGAAATAGCGCAGAAGACATTCCCGCAGACAACCGGTCGTCGCGCAGTACGCCGTCATGGCCCTGAGGCGCTCGCGGTCTTTCTCACGGACCGCGGCCCGTATGTCCGGGGGGAGATCCTCGCCGGCGTCGCGGTTGTTTTCGATGAGATACAGGTTCGTCCGAACATCCCGCCCGCTGTACAGAAGGATGCATTCCGCGGGCTCGCCGTCGCGTCCCGCCCGTCCCGCTTCCTGGTAGTAGCTTTCGACGTTTTTCGGCATATTGTAGTGAACGACGAAGGAGACGTTGGATTTGTCGATGCCCATTCCGAAGGCATTTGTGGCGACCATGACCGTTTTCCGGTCATTCAGGAAGTCGTCCTGGTTCTTCCGGCGTTCGTCATCGTCGAGCCCCGCGTGGTACCGGGTTGCGGAAAAACCGTTTCCATTGAGCCGGTCGCACACCTCTTCAACGGTCTTTCGCGCGGCGCAGTACACGATCCCGCTCTTGCTCCTGTTCTCCCGCACGATCTTCTGCGTCTCGGCGAACTTGTCGCTCGGCTTTCGCACCGCGAAATACAGGTTCTTCCGGTCAAAGCCCGTCGTGACGACGAACGGGTTTCGCAGCCGCAGAATGCGGATGACATCCTCTCGGACCTCCGCCGTCGCCGTCGCGGTGAACGCGCTGACGACGGGGCGGAGGGAAAGCCGCTCGATGAATTCGACGATCTTCAGGTAGCCGGGGCGAAAATCCTGGCCCCACTGCGACACGCAATGCGCTTCATCCACCGTCGCCATCGAGATGGTCGTCGCCTCCGCAAAGCGCAGGAATCCGGCGGCGGCAAGCCGCTCCGGAGCGACGTAGAGGATTTTGTACTCGCCGTTCGCGGCGCGCCGCAGGACTTCGGCGTACTGCGGCGCGGTGAGGGAGCTGTTGAGGTAGGCCGCGGAAATTCCGGACTGCACGAGCGCATTGACCTGGTCTTTCATGAGGGAGATGAGCGGTGAAATCACGAGTGTGATTCCTTCGAGCATCAGCGCCGGGATCTGATAGCATACGGACTTTCCGGCGCCGGTGGGCATGACGCCGAAGACGTCCCTTCCGGCGAGGATGGCGTCGATCAGTTCGGCCTGCCCCTCGCGAAATTCCGTATGTCCGAAGCGTTGCTTGAGGATGTCGCGTTTTTTCATGTCCGTCTCCATGTGCCGACGTTCTTTCCGGACATCGGCGTCTTCATCTTTGAATATCGAATCCGGGAAATGTTCGCGCTTGAGATGCCGCGCGCAAGAGAGTATAAATGCTCATTGGAAGCTTCATGAAACATATTCTGGAGGTGAACGGCATGAGACGCAAGTGGATACCGGTATTTTCCGTATTTTTCGTTTTAATTGCGGCAGCGGCGGCGTTCTGCGGAACTGCGGAACTCTCGAACGCACTCGTCGACGCGCACAAACAGGGGAAGCTCCTCCCCCTCGTCTCGACGCTCGAACCGAAGCTGGACGAAGCCATGGCGTACAAGGTCCAGAAGGAATACGTCACGAAACGTCTCCAGGGCGATACAGTCGCCGGATTCAAGGCCGGACTGACGACCACGGCCGGGCAGAAGAAATTCGGCGTTTCCGGTCCCGTTGCGGGCGTTCTCTACGGGTCGGGCAAGATGACCGGCTCCCCCGTCATCTTCTCCCAGGGGTTCGCGGCGCTCATGGTCGAAACGGAGATCGCCTTCCAGGCCGGCCGCGCCATCACGAAGCCGGTCAAATCCGTTGCGGAGCTGAAGCGCGCGTTCCGTTCGGCGCTTCCGTCAATCGAACTTCCCGATATGAATTTCGTCACCATGAAGGGATTCCGCGGCGTGGACCTGATTGCGGCCAACGTGTCCGCCGCCGGCTTCATCGCCGGAAACAAGACAGCGATTCGCCCGACCTTCGATCCGAACGCGTGTGACGTCACCCTGACGCGAAACGGCGAGAAGGTCAACACGGGCAAGGGGCGGGACGCCCTCGGCGATCAGTGGGAGGCGCTTCGCTGGCTCGTGAACACGTCGATCGAAAACGGCTGGACGGTCAACCCCGGCGACATCTTCATGACCGGCGCGCTCGGAAACATGATCCCGGGCAAACCCGGAAAGTACGTCGCCGACTTCGGCAAACTCGGGAAAATAGAGTTCGAGATCCGCTGATCCCGAAACGGACATACAAAGGCCGGAAGGGGGAATGTCCCCTTCCGGCCTTTTATTATTGCGTACAGGTTCCCTATGCGGGGGCCGCTGCGAGAATCACTTCGTAATCCAGTTCTCCCAGACGCTCGGAGACACGGATCGTGGAACCGGACGGCGCTTCTCCGGAAACGATGAGGCGGGAGATCTTCGTCTCCAGCGTCCGGACCATGAGCCTCTTGAGCGGACGGGCGCCGTACACGGCGTCGTATCCGTTCCGGGCCAGGAGTTCCGCAGCGCCGTCGGTGAGTTCGAGCGTAATATCCCGGTCCTTCAGACGCCGTTCGAGCGTCGAAACCAGAAGCCGGACGATCCGGAGCATTTCGTCCCGGCGCAAGGGCTTGAAGAGCACGACGTCGTCCACGCGGTTCAGGAATTCAGGGCGGAACGACCTCCGCAATTCCGCCATCACCTGATCCCTCGCCTCGTCCCGTATCTGCCCGTCCGGCGTGATTCCCGAAAGCAGATGCTCCGCCCCCAGGTTGCTCGTCATGATGATGACGGTGTTCTTGAAGTTCACCACGCGGCCGTGGCTGTCCGTCAGGCGGCCGTCGTCCAGTATCTGGAGCAGGATGTTGAAGACGTCCGGGTGCGCCTTTTCGATCTCGTCGAAAAGAATCACCGAATACGGATGCCGCCTCACCGCTTCCGTCAGCTGCCCCCCCTCGTCGTAGCCCACGTACCCCGGGGGCGCTCCGACGAGACGCGAGACCGCGTGTTTCTCCATGTATTCCGACATGTCGATCCGCGTCAGGACGTCCTCGCTGTCGAAGAGCGCCTCGGCGAGCGCCTTGGCGAGTTCGGTCTTCCCGACGCCCGTCGGTCCGAGGAAGATGAACGATCCGATCGGACGGCGCGGATCCTTGATTCCCGACCGCGCGCGAATGACGGCGTCGGCCACGAGCGTCACGGCTTCGTTCTGCCCCACGACGCGCCTGTGGAGGATCTCGTCGAGTTTCAGAAGCTTCTCGCGCTCCCCCTCCACGAGCCGCGTGACGGGGATCCCCGTCCAGCGGCTGACGATTTCGGCGATCTCGTCGTCCGTGACCTCTTCCCGGAGAAGCACCTGACCGCCCTGCCGGGCGACAAGGTCCTCTTCCTTCTTCTTCAGCTCTTCCTTCAGCTGCGGAAGCTGCCCGTGCT
>CALMZW010000132.1 GCA_937870605.1 uncultured Synergistaceae bacterium | reverse complement strand
GGCGTTTCTATCGGATAAAGTTCGTCTGCACCCGCTGTTCGGACGCCGGGAGCGGAACGCCGGCCGCCTTTCCCGCCGCGATAGTCGCAAGCATCCACGCCATGTTCTCGCCGAGCGTCCGCATCGTCTGCATCCCCTCGAGATCCTTCCGGACCTCGTCGGGCGTGTTGCCGTGGACGCTGTTCCAGTACTGCGACGACACGACGGGCATCCGCGCGATCGTGAAGTACTTGTTCAGCCGGTCGAACGACGCGCTCGCGCCGCCCCGGCGGCAGCTCACGACGGCGGCCGCGGGCTTGTGCGCGTACGCGCCCGATTTCATGAAGAACATGCGGTCGAGAAACGACGTGATCTGCCCCACGGGCCCCGCGAAGTAGACCGGAGAGCCCACGACGAGGCCGTCCGAGGCCTTGAGCAGGTCGATGCACTCGTTCACCGCGTCGTCCTTGAAGACGCACTGCCCCGTTTTCGCGCACGCGCCGCAGGCGGTGCAATCCTGGATCGGCCTGTTTCCGATATGGACCAGCCGCGTTTCGATCCCGTGCTTCCCGAGCTGCGACGCGACCTCGCTGAGCGCCGTGAACGTACACCCCGCAACGTGCGGACTTCCGTTGATCAGAAGAACCTTCATCGTACGACCTCCCCGATGTGACGGACCGCAGGCTCCGCGGTCCGGTCCGGATATATCCGAAGGCTACCACAGAACGCCGCTTGCCGGATAGTTTTTTTGCGGTTCCCCCGCGTCGCCTAGATGTACGTCTCCCGGAGCATCTCCGCCGCCGACAGGTCGATCTGCTCGCGACGCCTGATGGCGTCGAAGCGATCCAGCAGGTCGCCGGGGCGCAGGCGTTGCTTCTCCGCGCCGGAAATATCCGCGACGACGCGCCCCCGGTGCATCATGACGAGCCGGTCCCCGAGGCTCACGGCCTGCTGCATCGAGTGCGTGACCATCAGCGTCGTGAGCTTCCCCCCGCGCACGAGGTCGTCGGTGACGCGGATGACCATCTCCGCCGCGCGCGGGTCGAGGGCCGCCGTGTGTTCGTCGAGCAGCAGCAGCTCGGGACGGCGCATCGTCGCCATCAGCAGCGTCAGCGCCTGTCGCTGGCCTCCCGAAAGCGAGCCGATCTCGGTGTCCAGGCGGTCTTCGAGCCCCATGCCCAGGCGACGCACGCGTTCGGCCAGCGCATCGCGCGACCGCAGCGACGCGTTCCTGCGCAGCGTGCGCCGCAATCCGCGACGCTCCGCCAGCGCGAGGTTCTCCCCGACGGACATTCCCGGGGCCGTGCCGCTGAACGGATTCTGGAAGACCCGGCCGATGAGCGCCGCCCGCCGGTGTTCGGGCCATCGCGTGATGTCGCGCCCCGCAAGCAGGATCGTCCCCTCGTCCACGACGGCGCTTCCGGACACCGCGTTCTGGAGCGTGGACTTCCCCGACCCGTTCGTCCCGATGACCACCACGAACGAGCCGTCCTCCACGCGAAGGTCCACCCCTTGCAGCGCCCGGACCTCGTTCTCCGTGCCGGGGTGGAAGGTCTTGACGATCCCCCGGATATCAAGCACGGCGCGCGCCCCTTTTCCCGAAACGCGCCGCGACGTCCGGCGCGACGAGCGTCGCGAGGACGAACAGCGCGGTGATGAGCTTGAGGTCGTTCGGGTTGAGCCCCCAGCGGAGCGCGATCGAGACGAGCAGCCGGAACAGCACCGATCCCATGACCACTCCGGCGATGGCGATCCCGAGCGACCGGGTTCGCACGAGGGCCTGGCCGATGATGACGCTCGCGAGCCCGAGAACGAGCGTTCCGACGCCCATCTGGACGTCGGCGAAGCCCTGGTACTGCGCCATCAGCGCGCCTGCGAGGGCCGACAGTCCTCCGGAAAGCATGAGGCTGATGAGCAGCATGTCCGGCGCGCTCACGCCCTGCGCGAGCGCCGACTGCGCGTTGTCGCCGGACGCCCGGAGCGCAACGCCGAAGTCGGTGCGGAAAAAGGCGCGGAGCGCCAGTCCAATGAGACACGCCGGCAGGAAGGCCCCGACGAGGACGGCCAGATCGCCCGCGGGAATCTCCCAGACGGAAATCCGGACCGTCTCGACCCCCGTCAGTCGCCGGGCCACGGCCGTCGCCATGTCGATCATCGTAGCCGTTTGGGACAGCGGGACGTTGCTTCCGCCCATGATCCGGAGGTTGACGGAATAGAGCCCGGTCATGACAAGAATCCCCGAGAGCAGGTTGTTGATCTTCAGGCGGGTGTGCAGCGCGCCCGTGACGCATCCGGCCAGCATCCCCGCTCCGGTCGCCGCGAGGGTCGCCGGGACGGGCGGGACGCCCCGCGTCAGAAGCACCGCCGCCGTGGCCGCCCCAAGCGTGAGGACGCTGTCGGTCGCCAGGTCCGCGAAACCGAAGATTCGAAACGTGAGGAAGACCCCGAGGGCCATCAGCGCGAGGATGCACCCCATCGTGAGGGCGCCGGTCAGAAGACTCATGAGTTCCCTCCTTCGGGCGTCGCCAGCGGCCCCGCCCAGAGCGCGCCGCTCAGGAACGCGCTCTCTCCCGCGCCGGAGATGGGACGCCGGTCGTGCAGCAGATGCAGCAGTCCCACGGGCGCGAGCGCGTCGAACAGCTTCGCGAGCACGGATCGAAGCTCCACCCTGCCCTGCGGGATGGCCCGGAACGGAAACACCGCCCCGTGGAAGTGCCCCTTCAGGTCGTCCCCGTCGCCCAGGACGCGCACCTGCGGCGTGAGGACACCGGGATCGCCGCGGACCGCCACTCCGGCCACGACGGCAAGATGCCGGTCGTAGCGTTTCTCGGGCCAGAAGGCAAGATGCTCCCGAACGGCCGGGAACGCGAAGAACTCCGGGTCCGCGGGCGAACCCCGCGCCACCGCCGCCGCGTCGTTCAGGCTCGCGCCGACGAGCCCGGACGTTTCCGCGACGATCGCCATCGCGACGGCGCGCGACCCGGTCGCTTCGATCGCCTTCCGCGCGAGTCGCGAGAGGGGCGCGCCCGGCAGGTCTTCGGCGAAACGCAGACAGACCGACGGCTCGCCGCGAAGCACGAGCCCCGACGCAAAGCGCACCGACGGGACGAACGCCCCCGACGCGGCCATGAAGTCGGGCGTCTCTCCGTCGCCCGGAGGCAGGTGCAGCGCGAATCCCCCGGCGGCCATCACCTCGCCCGTGAGCCCCGTCCCGCCGTCGAACGATCCGATCCCGAGCCCCCACGCGTCCGCATCCAGCGCGCACGGCTCTCCCGGCGACGGGAACCGGACGCGGAAGCGCCCGGCGGGGTTCAGGACAAAGCGAGGGCCGTCGTCCTCCGCTTCCTCCGCCGCCGACGAGCCGCCGGAAACGGCGAAGAACTCGTCCATTCCCGACATTTCCAGAATTTCCCTGACGAACTCCGACGGCCTGCGGATGGAGAGATCCCCTCCGAGCGTCGCAAGCATCTTCCGGTAGCGCAGGAGACTCCGGATGCCCGCCGAACTCAGGAAATCCACGCCGCCCATGTCGAGCGCGACGCGATACGCGCCCCGCCGCAGGGCCGCCTCGAGCTCGTCCTCGAGATTCCGGCAGCTCCCCGCGTCGAGCCGCCCTTCGAGCGTCAGGAGAAGCTCGTGGCCGTCCTCGCGCCGTTCTATCCGCATGTCCGCACGTCCCTTCCGCTCATCGGCCCGGAACCGTCCGCGCCGACCGCCGCAGCGTCTCCGGAATGTCCAGCCCGTACCGCCGCGCGTTCGCCTCGTTGATCGTGACGATCGTCCGGCTGACGGGCGAGATCGGAATGCCCGCGGGGCTCTCGCCGCCGAGCACCCGGATCGCCAGCCGTCCCATGTCCTCGCCGCCGGACGCGTAGTCGCGGGCGACCGTCACCGCAGCCCCCCCATCCGTCGCGGCGCTCGAATCGAAAGCGAAGAGCGGAACCCGCGCGTCGAGGCACGCCTTCGAGATCGGGGCGAACGACGACATGAAGAGATTCCCGACGACCTGGAGCACCGCGTCGACGTTCCTCGACAGCAGCGCCCGGATGCCGTCGGAGATCTCGGCCGGAGTCGAGACGGGGACGGAGACGCATTCGACGCCCTGCACGGCGAGTTCTTTCGTGACGCGTTCGAGGTTGTAGACGCAGTTGGCCTCCGAGGGCTTCACGCGCGTGCCGACGCGCTTCGCTCCCGGGACGCAGCCGAGGAGCGCCGCGACCCCCTCCGCGTAGGCCGAAGCGGACGAGACGCCCGTCACGTTCGGAAGATGGTCCGCGTCGCTCTTCCCCGCCCCTGCCGCAACGGGATTCGCGACGACGCCGAAGATCACGGGAATCGTGCGGACCTTCCGCAGCGCGGCCTGGAGCGCCGGTGTGGATGTGAGCGCCAGGACGTCCGCGTTCCGGCCGAGGACGTTGTCGATCATGGCGGAGAGCGTCGGCATGTCCCCCTGCGCGTTGGAAACGGAGAGGGCGTATTCCTTCCCTTCCGTCCATCCCGCGTCCCGCAGCGCCTTGCGGAACCCGCGAAGCGTCGCCTCGGCGGGCGCGGATTCGACGTAATTGAGAAAGAAGATCTTCCGGCAACGGGTTGCGGCCGAATTTCCTCCGCGCTCCGGACCGTTTCGCGCGACGCGCCCGGGAGAATCGGAAACGAGAAGCACCGCACCCGCGAAAACGATCAGAAGCATGCCCGGAAGCAGGCGTTTCAGCGTCGTGCGCACTTCGACACCTCCTCGGAAAACCATTTGTTCATTTTATTATACACGTCGGGGAGGCCGGCCTCAACGCCCCGACACGACGACTGCCATTCGCCGCGATTCACGGGTAGAATAGACATGCCGCGCCCGGAACGAAAGAAACCGGGGCGCCGTCACGAAAGGGGTTGGACGCGACATGCATCTCGCACGATTTCCGCGCCGCCGGTACACCGAAGGCGCGACGCCGATGGAGCACCTTGCGAGGCTTTCCGAGCTGGTCGGAGGGCCGGAGATCTGGATCAAGCGGGACGACCTCCTCGGATTCTTCCCCGGGGGGAACAAGACGCGGAAGCTCGAATTCCTCATGGCCGACGCGCTCGCGAAGGGCGCGGACGCAGTCATCACATGCGGCGCGGTGCAGTCGAACCACTGCCGCCTCACCCTCGCGGCCGCGAAGAAGGAAGGCCTCGAATGCCACCTCGTCATCACGGAACAGGTTCCGGGGAGCTACTCCCCGCACGCGTCGGGCAACAACTTCCTCTTTCAGCTCATGGGGGTCGACTCCATCACGGTCGTCCCTGGGACGTCCGACCCGACCGCCGAGACCGCGAAGGTCGCCGACCGGCTCCGCGCCGCGGGAAAGACCCCGTACGTCATCCCCGTCGGCGGGTCGACCCCCGTGGGGTCGCTCGGGTACGTCGCCTGCGCGGAGGAGATTCTGTCGCAGGCGTTCGACAAGGGGCTCGCCTTCGACCGAATCTTCACGACGAGCGGCAGCGCGGGAACGCACGCGGGCCTGGCGGTCGGCCTGTGGGCGAACAGGGCGGACATCCCGCTCACGGGAATCAACATCGGCGCGCCGAACGCCGTCCAGGTCCCGGCGGTGCGACGACTCGCGGCCGACACGGCCCGCCTCCTCGGGATCGGCGAGCCGTTCCCGGCCGAATCCATCGACTGCCGCGACGAGTACATCGGCCAAGGCTACTCGCTGCCGTCGGATTCCATGCTGAAGGCCGTCGTCCTGCTCGCGCGGACGGAGTCCGTCCTTCTCGACCCCGTCTACACCGGAAAGGCCTTCGCCGGAATGCTCGACCTGATCGCGAAGGGCCTCTGCGGCGCAGGGCAGCGCGTCCTCTTCATCCACACGGGCGGCATCCCCGCGCTGTTCCACTACCAGAAATA
>CALMZW010000131.1 GCA_937870605.1 uncultured Synergistaceae bacterium | reverse complement strand
GCTTTCTTTCTCTGCCGCCTTTGCCGCGACGCCCGGACAAACCGCTCCGAGCACGGCGCAGGAGTCTTTCGTTCTTCCGACGCAGTCCGCGCCGGCGCCGCAGGATCCGAACACTGTGCTGGCGGTTGTCGACGGCCGGCAGATCAAGGCGGCGGATGTCGACGGCGTTCTGAAGACGCTCGACCCGAAACAGGCTCAGAGTGTGAACACGCCCGAGGGACGGCAGAACATCCTGGACGATCTGATCAACCGGGAGCTTTTTTACATGAAGGCCAAGGCGACGAAGCTCGAGGAAGACAAGAGCTTCAAGGAGCAATTCGAGCCTGTCGCGGAAGTCATCAAGAAGAATCTTTCGCGGAAGGTCATAATGGACAAACTCGCTGCCGGCATAACGGTAACGGACGAAGAAGCGAAGGAGTATTACCAGAAAAACCCGGCGAAATTTCTCGTTCCCGAAATGGTGCGTGTGAGCCATATCCTTCTCGGGAGCGAAGGCGACGCAAAACGGGTTCTGGATGAGATAAAGGCGGGTTTTTCCTTCGAAGACGCCAACACGAGATACTCCACCTGTCCGAACAAGGCGAATGAACCGGGCGGGGATATCGGCTGGCACCCGAGGGGACGCCTGTACCCCGAGCTGGAGCAGGTCGCCTTTTCCATGAAAAAGGGAGACGTCGGCGGACCCGTTAAGGCGAACAACGGCTGGAACGTCATCAAGGTGACGGATCGCAAGGATCCGACAACCGCTACGTTTGAAGAAATGAAGGACAGAATCAGGGAGTTGCTGCTCCGTGAAAAGGACAAAAAGCTCTACGATGACGAAGTGAAGAAACTGCGCGACGAGTATAAGTCGTCTGTTTCCTTCCCTAAGAGCGGAGAGAAGAAATAGTCCCGCAATATGAGTGATTCTCCGGAAGAGAAGGGCTGTTTGCCGGCCCTTCTCTCTTTTTTTAGGGAACATCGGATTTTTTCAGGGGGTGCGATCAATCGATGGAGCGGAGGGAAGAAATTCTTGTCGTGTCGGGGGGAGAAGGGGCGGAGCGTGATGTTTCGCTTCACAGCGGACACGCGGTCTGCGAAGCCCTTCGTTCCTGGGGGGCGAGCGTTCGCTTGGTCGACGTCCACTCCTTGCAGGAAGTCCCGAAAATCGCGCGGGGAACCGATACGTGCGTCTTTATCGCGTTGCACGGCGGGTGGGGAGAAGACGGGCGTCTGCAGGTCCTCCTCGAGTCTGAACGGCGTCTCTACACGGGATCGGGGCCGCGGGCCTGCATGCTTGCCATGGATAAATGGGCGAGCAAGGCGCTTTTCCGGCAGTCCGGAATTCCCGTACCGGATGGAATCTGCGCACCCACCGCTCCGTCCGGCGGAATTCTCGCGTCGGTGCAGGCGCTCTTGGCGCGGGTCGGAAAGATCGTTGTGAAACCTCGTTCCTGCGGCAGCACGGTCGGTTTTTCCATCGTAACGGAGGAGTCAGGACTGAACGAAGCCCTCGCGCTCGTTTCCCGTTTCGAGGAGGAAGCGATGATCGAAGAATTCATTGAGGGAGACGAACTCGCCGTGACGATTCTCGATGTGCCCGGAGATGTCCGCGCGCTTCCGCCCGTCATGATCCGGCCCAAAAAAGGCATCTACGATTACGAATCCAAATATACGGCGGGAGCGACGGAATACCTTTCTCCGCCCCCGCTCCCGGACGCTCTCCTGCACGATATCGGGGATGTCGCGGTGGCTGCGCACAGGGCTCTCGGATGCGCCGTCTTTTCGCGCGTGGATATGCGACTTGATCCGCACGGGAATCTGAAAGTGCTCGAAGTGAATGCGGTTCCGGGAATGACGGCGACGAGCCTCGTTCCGAAGGCCGCCGCCGCTGCTTCAATCGCGTTCGGGGATTTGCTCGGTCGAATCGTCGACGCATCCGTCGTAGTCCGGAAGAGGGAATGGCGCGATGGACGATAGGCGAATCGTGAGGGGGACGCGGTTCCTTCCCGTCAATCTACAGGATATGGCCGAACGGGGCTGGGACCGGGTCGATTTTGCATTTGTCTCCGGAGACGCATACGTGGATCATCCGAGTTTCGGGCACGCGATTATCTCCCGGGTTCTCGAAGCGGAAGGATTTCGGGTGGGAATCATCGCCCAGCCGGACTGGAGGACTCCAAAAGACTTTCTCACCCTCGGCCGTCCCCGGATCGGCGTCCTCGTATCGTCCGGCAACCTCGACTCCATGGTGTGCGCGTACACGGCGGCCAGAAAGAAGCGCAGCGAAGACGCCTATTCCCCGGGCGGCGAAGCGGGAAAGCGACCGGACCGGGCGACGATCGTGTATTGCAACCGCATCCGCGAGCTTTGGGGCGATATTCCGCTCGTCATCGGCGGAATCGAGGCGAGCCTCCGGCGTTTTTCCCATTATGACTACTGGTCCGATTCCCTGCGCCGGTCGATGCTTGTCGATTCGCGTGCGGATCTTCTCGTTTACGGGATGGGGGAGCGCCCGATCCGTGAGATCGCAACGAGGTTACGCGCCGGAGAAAACGTGCGGGATATACGCGATGTGCGCGGGACGTGCTACCGCGCCGGCGATGAAGAGCTTCCCTTCGATAGCGTTGAACTTCCTTCGTTTGAGGAAACCGTCTCGGATCCGGCGGCCTTTACGCGATCGTTCCAGCTGTTTTCCCGGGAACAGGATCCTGTCCGCGGCAGAACGTTGCGTCAGAAACACGGACTCAGTCATGTGGTCCAGAACCCGCCGGCGGCGCTCTTGTCGGAAGC
>CALMZW010000130.1 GCA_937870605.1 uncultured Synergistaceae bacterium | reverse complement strand
TGATGAATTCACTGTTGACAAAAACAGCCGCGCTGTTGTCGAACGTCATATTTCCGATAAAAACGTCATGATCATTGAGCGCCCCGATGATCTCGGAACGATGGAAGTCTCCGTAATGAACCATCTGGGGGCGGACAAGATAGCCGTTCCGAGCATCGGAGAAGCTGAAGTCCTGACGCTCGCCGAAGCCGGCATCAGAATCGAAGGGTTGTACGGAGTTCCGCAGGATATCGAATGGGCGTTTGACAAGGACACATCCGAGCTCTATATTCTGCAATCCCGTCCCGTAACTACGCTGAAAGGCGGTGAACCAACAGTGAAGGCGCACGATGAGGAAACGCCGAAAAAGGAACTTCGAATGCTCGTTCGCGGACTTGCGGCCTCTCCGGGCATCGCCGCCGGCAAGGTGGTTCTCATCAAGGACTTGAACGAAATCGGACGGATAAACGATGGCGATATCATGGTCACAGGCATGACGAACCCGGACATGGTGCCTGCCATGCGAAAGGCCGCCGCAGTTGTTACCGATGAAGGCGGTCGCACCTGTCACGCGGCGATTGTATCCCGGGAACTGGGCATCCCGTGTGTTGTGTGCGCTAAAACAGCGACAATCGTGTTGAAGGATGACATGGTCGTGACCGTTGATGCGACGCGGGGTGTCGTTTTCGAGGGCAATCTCATCGCCGACGAGAAGAAACCCGAAGAGAAGGCCGAATCTGCTGCTGTATTGAACGAAGATTTCATTCACCAGCTTGCGCCGATCACCGGAACGAAGATCTACATGAATCTCGGTGAGCCGTCAATCATCGGAAAATATCAGTCGCTCCCATTCGACGGGATCGGGCTCATGAGGACCGAGTTCATCTTCACGAATATGGTCGGCATTCACCCGATGTACCTTGTCAAGACCGGGCAGGGCAAACTGCTGGTTGACAAGATGGCGGAGGGCATTACCGCAGTTGCGCAGGCGATTTATCCTCGTCCGATCGTTGTCCGTATGAGCGACTTCAGGACGAACGAATTCCGGGGACTCAAAGGCGGCGAGGACGTCGAACCGGAAGAGAACAATCCCATGATCGGCTGGCGCGGCGTATCACGGTATATCTCCCCGGAGTACGAAGCTGGTTTCCGGCTTGAGTGCCAGGCGATCAGGAAAGTTCGCGAAGAATACGGGCTCATCAACGTCTGGGTCATGCTCCCATTCGTGCGGACTGTTTGGGAGCTTGAGCGGGTGAAGAACATTCTCACATCGGAAGGGCTCGTGCGCAACGGATCATTTAAGCTCTGGATCATGGCCGAGGTTCCTTCCGTCGTTTTCGCTGCGGATGAATTTGCGCAGATGGTCGACGGTTTCAGTATCGGAAGCAACGACCTGACGCAACTTGTGCTTGGCGTCGACCGGGATTCCGGACTCCTCAACAGCATGGGCTATTTCGACGAGCGGGATATCGCAGTAAAGCGTGCAATCTCCACACTCATTCACGCTGCTCACGCACGTGGAATCACGTGCTCCATATGCGGTCAGGGCCCCTCGTTGTATCCTGACTTCACCGAATTTCTCGTGCGCGAAGGCATCGATAGCGTCAGCGTCAACCCCGACACTGTCGCCTATACGCGACGACTCGTTGCGTCGATGGAGCAGAAGATCATTCTCGGGAAAATCAGGGGAGAGTGACGACGCGCGAACGGAAATTTCGTTGACAGTCGCCTGAGCAAAGTATAACGAACGGAGGAAGCGGCATTTGCCGCTTCCTCCGTTTTTGTCTTCCGTCGCGACTTTCAGTTGTTGATCCCGTATTGTTTGAGCAGCTTCTGGTATTTGTCCTCAATGGAGTGTGCAGGGCTCGGGTCATTCTGATATGGCTTCGTCGAAGCGTCGGGTACGTCAATTGGTTTGTATGACGACTGTTGCACATTGGCAGGCGCTGTATTCGCAAGTCCGGCAGTCTGCTGCCCGGACGTCGAGTATTGAGCGAGAAGCGCGTCATCCTGCGGGATCAGCAACAATCGCGGCGCTTTCGGGGCCGTTGCGCTTGCAGCCAAATCGCCGCCTCCATGAAGAGGACATGTGGTTGACGGTGCGGTGTTCGCCGGCATGAAGATTTTGACGGCAGAACACCCGGAGCCCGCTCTGTAGCCGGTCTTCCGGCAAATGGTCACTTCTTCGATCGACGCGTTCTGCGGCGTTTCGAACTTCGAAGGAAGCTTCAGATTCTTCAGAGCGCCGACGATAAACTGTTTCCATACCGGCGCGCCGAGCACGCCTCCCGTTGCGTTTTTCGAACCGAGGGGTTTATGGTCGTCATTTCCGATATACACGACGGCAACGAGTCCCGGAACTCCTCCCAGGAACCATGCGTCGCTGAAATCATTCGTCGTTCCTGTCTTGCCGAAGCTTTCCGTCTTCGGGATTTGCGCCCGGGATCCGGTTCCTGCACGGATGACGTCCATCATCATGGAACGAATGACCGCGGCTGTTCCGGGGGCAATACTCTGTGTTGAAACGGGATCCCGTGTTTCGAGAATATCTCCTTCGGCGGAACGAATCTCCCGGATAAAGAGAGGCGCAACAAGCTTGCCGTTGTTCGCGATGCAGGAAAAGGCCACGGCCATCTCAAGAGGCGTCACGCTTGCGCTCCCGAGTGCGATCGAAAGGTCGGACGGGACATGGGGACTCGTAATGCCGAGGTTGCTCGCCATGGTGACTAATGGCTGCACGCCGATGTACTCGGCCGTCCGAACGGCGACGGTGGTGATGGAGTGAATCAGCGCCGTCTGAACCGTCACTTCGCCTCGGTACTTTCCATCGTAGTTTCCAGGGGACCAGACAGTCTGATTCGGCCCTTTCTTGTCGAAAGAGAGGGGAGCGTCAAGGAAATGATCTGTAGGAAGCACCCCCTGCTCAATCGCGGCGGCGTAAATAATCGGCTTAAAGCCCGACCCTGGTTGGCGGAGGGCCTGCGTGGCGCGGTTGAACTTGCTTTCCTTGAAATCCTTCCCCCCTGTAAGGGCGAGCACTTCTCCGGTCGCAGGATCTATAGCGATAAGAGCCCCCTGTGTCTTGAGGGTCTGAACCGCCTTGTCCGACTCTTCCTGGAGTTTCAGATCAAGCGTCGTATGAATTTCGAGGCCGCCGTTGTAGACCATCTCGGTTCCGTATTTCGGCAGAAGGTCATTGAAGAGGATATGAGAGAGAAAGTAAGGGGCTCTGTTGTATTCGGCCACCTTGTTCGGAGTATGGTTGAAAACAAGTTTCGTTTCAGATGCCTTTGCACGTTCCTCTTCTGTGATCCAACCAAGAGCGACGAAGCGATCGAGGACGTATTCCTGTCTTTGTTTTGCGGCTTTAAAGTGGAGCAGGGGACTGTATTTTCCGGGACCGGGCAAAATCCCGGCCAAAAGTGCGGCTTCAGGAAGCGTCAGATCTTTCGCTTCCTTCCCGAAAAAGGTATGTGCCGCCGTATCGATGCCCCATGCTCCGTGACCGAAATATATAGTATTGAGATATTTCTGGAGAATGGCATCCTTTGAAAATATCTTTTCGAGGCGTATTGCCAACATGAGTTCTTTCACTTTTCTCCTGAAGGTGCGATCCTGCGTCAGGAAGAGATTACGCGCCAGCTGTTGCGTAATCGTGCTTCCGCCCTGGCGGACTCTCTGGTGCATGATATCCACCCAGAGTGCGCGAAGTATCCCCGAAATCTTGATTCCGCTGTGCTGGTAAAAGGAGGAGTCCTCAGCGGCCAACGTCGCCTTGATCATCCAGGGAGAAATATCGCGAAGTTCGAGCGGATTGCGGTTTTCCATGAACAGCTTGGCTATGACTTCCTTGTTTCTATCGTACACGACTGAAGCGATGCTGTTTTTATACGCAAGTATTGCTTCAGCAGAAGGAAGCTCAGCGGAAAGGTCGCGAAGGAACAGCGTGCCGACGACGGCTGCGACAGCCGTAAGAGAGAGCAAAAGAAGCAGTAGAAAAGCGAGTACCGTACGAAGCACTCGAGATGCTTTCCCATACGTTTTTTTTCTTGAATCGGGTGCCGACGTCGTTGTATTGTTTTGTTGTCTCGTCGCCATGACGGGTGCCTCCTTGAGGTGAGACGACCGGAACGCAAAAAATGACTTTTATTATATCATCACGTCTGGAAGCGTATTCTCCCTCAGAATCTCCGCCAAACATACAGTAGGCGCTCAAATGTCTCCGAATCCAAAGCAAAAATAGACCAATTCCAGCTGGAAACCCAAGATCTCGACAGCAAGAAGACGAGGAAGAATGCAGCGGATTCAAAACGCGTCCGCGCCGAAGGAATCGGGATTTTCTCTTTATAGACAACTGATGCGCTTCTCGCGATTCGGCCTCAGCGTTTCACGTAGGCCTTTGACCCATGTTCGTCCATTCTGCATAAGCCGACTGGACATAGCTCAGGAGAAGACCTCGAACCGCAGCCAGAAAAGACGACAAACCCCGCTGGAACCGCTCAGGGAGCGGTGGTAAGGT
>CALMZW010000129.1 GCA_937870605.1 uncultured Synergistaceae bacterium | reverse complement strand
ATCGATTCCTTCCGTTACGGACGAAATGGTGCAGAACACCATTGACGATATCAGGCGCCAGAATATGGATCTGGTTATCGTCGACGATCGAAACGGTTCGGAACATGACGTTATAGACATCGACTATGTCACAACAGTTTTTTCCAAAGACGGAACCGAGGAAAAACGACACGAATCGGCCCCGGCCTCAGTCGACCTCGAGGCGCAGAATCTTCGCAAAGAGATCCGGGAAGCTTTGATCGGCGTGAAACCCGGTGTGACCTCCATTGCGAATGTCTCCATCGAGGACGATTATGCGGATAAAGATCTTGCCGGGAAAACGGTCCGTTACGATATGACGGTGAAGGCAGTGAAGGAAAAACGTCTGCCCGAAATGTCACAGGACTTTTTCAAGGCCGCTCTTGGAGAAGATATCCCGGACGAAGCTGCGTTCCATCAGGAGATTCGAAACAGGCTCGTCCATCGGATTGAGGAGGAAGCGCAAAACAAGGCTGAGACTGAAGCCGTTGATGCCGTTTCGGAAAAGTCCGTTCTGGAAGTTCCCTCTTCGTTGGTCGAAAAGCAGTTGGCTGCAATGAAGGAGCAGGACGAAGAAACGCTCAAGAAGAAATACAACAGAAGCATTTCGGAGTTTCTGGAAGAAGCCGCACTTTCTAAAGACGAGTACGAAGCCAATATGCGTTCCCAGGCCGAAAAGATCGTTCGAAGAACGCTTGTTCTTGACGAGATAGCGAAACAACTGGAAATAAAAGTAGATAAAGAAGAAATGGAAAGTGAAATATCGAGTTTGGCTGTCATGTATCGTGTTCCGTCAGAACAGATCAAGAGAACGCTTTTCAAAGATAAAGAGAAGTTGTCGGACCTTCTTTCGAGAATACGGTATAGAAACCCGGGGGAAGCCGTAATGAAGAAGGGCAATGTCACCGAAAATACGTCTGTTGTGGAAACTGCCCCCGGCCGGCTTTCCGCCGGGACAGACAATCAGTGACGGAGACAAAGCCGTGTATATTCCGTATGTTATCGAGCAAACCGGACGAGGAGAGCGATCGTACGATATCTACAGTCGATTGCTCAAGGACAGAATTGTCTTTCTCGGCGACGCTATCGACGACCTCGTTGCGAATTCCGTTGTAGCGCAACTCCTTTTTCTTGAAAGCGAAGACCCGGACAAGGACGTCAACATTTATATCAACAGCCCCGGCGGCGTCGTTACCGCCGGTATGGCCATATATGACACCATGCAATACCTCAAGTGTCCGATCTCGACAATCTGTATCGGACAAGCGGCGAGCATGGCAGCGGTTTTGCTCGCAGGTGGAGCGAAAGGAAAACGAGTCGCTCTTCCCAATTCCCGTGTTATGATCCACCAGCCGCTCGGAGGAATGCAGGGCCAGGCGGTCGACATGGAGATTCACGCACGGGAAATCCTCGGCATGCGGGAGAGGCTCAATGATATACTTGTCTCGCATACGGGACAGTCGAAGAAAAAAATCAAGGCCGATACGGATCGGGACTTTTTTATGTCGGCGGAGGAAGCAGTCGAGTACGGAATCATCGACAAGGTGATCCGGAACAGAGACTGAGTCCTCTCCAGAGACACTTCTGAGAGGAAGGGAGCCCCGACGCGGAGCTCCCTTTCTTGTTTTGGAGTTTTGTCATTGGTGTGTTCGATCGGAGGTCTTTCAATGATTACGTTCGATGAAAAAGGCAAGGGGAAACAGAAAGGGACAACCCTGCGATGCTCTTTCTGCGGGAAAGCGCAAGACGAAGTCCGGAAGATAATCGCAGGCCCGGGCGTCTATATATGCGACGAATGCGTTCATTTATGTACGCTCATTCTGAACGAGGAATCCGCTGACTCCGCCGTTCAGAAAACGGAATCCTTCAGGATGCCGAAAGAAGCTCCCAAACCCAAGGAAATTCGGGCGTTTCTCGATCAATATGTCATTGGTCAGGACGAGGCCAAAAAGACGGTTTCCGTCGCCGTTTACAACCATTACCGTCGCATTTCGACCGCCCTCGAAACCGATGTCGAGCTTCAGAAGAGCAATGTGATGCTCATTGGGCCGACAGGTTCGGGGAAAACGCTTATCGCGCAGAGTCTCGCAAGAAAGCTGAATGTTCCCTTTGCGATCGCGGACGCGACGACGCTTACCGAAGCGGGGTACGTCGGCGAGGATGTCGAGAACATCCTCGTTCGGCTCCTGCAGGCCGCGGATTATGATGTGAAAGCTGCGGAGCAGGGGATCGTCTATATCGACGAGATAGACAAGATATCCCGCAAGTCCGAATCTCCGTCAATTACGAGAGATGTTTCGGGAGAAGGCGTTCAGCAGGCGCTCCTGAAGATCCTGGAAGGAACGCTTTCAAATGTTCCTCCGAAGGGCGGAAGAAAACACCCGCATCAGGAGTTCGTACAAATTGACACGAAGAACATCCTTTTCATTTGCGGCGGAGCATTTGACGGATTGGATGACATCGTTTCCCGACGCGTCGACCGGAAGGCGATCGGCTTCGGCGGAGAAGTCATCGGAAAATCCGACCGGCGACGGCACGAACTCCTTCGTCTCACACAGCCGGAAGATCTTATGAAATATGGTTTTATTCCGGAACTCGTCGGGCGTTTGCCTGTTCTGGTAACGCTTGAAGATCTTGATGAAGAGGCTCTTGTCCGTATTCTGGTTGAACCCAGGAACTCGCTGCTTCGGCAATACAAAAAGATCTTCTCTCTTGAAGGAATACAGATGGAGTTGACTGATGAAGCCATACAGGCCGTCGCATCGCTCGCTCTCAAAAAAGGCACCGGCGCGCGCGGACTTCGGACTATCCTCGAAAAGACCATGTTGGATCTCATGTACGAAATGCCTTCAAAGAAGGGCGAAGTCTCGAAAATCGTGATAAATGCCGACGTGGTCAACGGTCTGCGGCATCCGCTGATTTACGGCAAAAACGACGAGGAGGTTGCGTAAGCGCATGGAAACGGAAAACCAAACGAATCAGCGCTGTTTCGTGCTTCCTGTTCGCGATGTCGTCGTCTTCCCGGGCGTTATCGCACCCTTGTTCGTCGGGCGTCCCAGATCGCTGAAAGCCATAGAGATGGCAATGCTCCAGGACCGGACGGTTTTTGTCGTCGCCCAGAAAGACATGCAGGTTGACGACCCGAAGGAAGAGGATCTCTATTCCGTCGGCACTATTTGTTCGCTTCTGCAGATGGTGCGGATCCCTGACGGGACGACAAAAGTCCTGATAGAAGGAATCAGCCGCGGAAGGGTTGAAATGTACCAGAGAGGCAAGGAAACACTCGAAGCGGATATTGTCCCCGTAACGCTCCCCGAAGGAGCGACGAGTTCCCTCGAACCCCTCAGACGTAGTGTTCTTGAACAGTTTGAAAAATACGTCACGTTGCACCCGAGAATACCCAACGAGGTCCTCATTTCCGTCTTGAATGTCGAGGACTCCAGACAGCTTGCCGACCTTGTCGCGTCGCACCTTTCGATCAATGTGTCACGAAAACAGCGTCTTCTCGAAACTGTCGATACAGAAAAAAATCTCGGAATGCTTCTCAAGATTCTACTTGAAGAAATAGACATCCTGCAGCTCGAACACGATATCCAGGACAAGGTTCGCCAGGAGCTTGAACGCGGTCATAAAGAGTACTATCTTCGCGAGCAGCTGAAAATCATCCAGGATGAACTCGGTCAGGGAGAAGGAAGTTCCGAGATTGACGAGTTGCGGGAAAAGATCGAAGAAGCGGGAATGCCGGATGAAGTGTCGTCGAAGGCGCTCCACGAACTCGATCGTATGTCGAAAATGCCCCTGATGTCGGCGGAAGCCACGGTCGCGCGTACCTACATCGACTGGATCGTTTCGCTCCCGTGGTCGAATCTTTCGGAAGACGACCTCGACATCGCCCGGGCGCAAAAGATTCTCGACGAAGATCATTATGGCCTCGACAAGGTGAAGGACCGGATTCTCGAATTTCTGGCCGTTCGACGTCTCGCAGGAAATTCGGCGAAGGGGCAGGTTCTCTGTTTTGTGGGCCCTCCCGGTGTCGGGAAGACGTCTCTCGGCCGTTCGATCGCTCGCGCCCTGGGACGCCGATTCGTCAATATGTCGCTTGGCGGGATGCGGGACGAAGCGGAAATTCGCGGACACCGAAAAACCTACATCGGTGCGTTGCCCGGACGAATCATCCAGAAAATCCGACAGGCCGGGACCAAAAACCCGGTTCTGCTCATGGACGAAATCGACAAGCTCGGAATCGACTTCAGGGGAGATCCTGCGGCGGCGCTTCTTGAGGTTCTCGATCCCGCACAGAACAACCAGTTCTCCGATCACTTCCTCGAAGTTCCGTTCGACCTGAGCGATGTTATGTTCATAACGACGGCAAATGTTGCATATACGATTCCAAAGCCGCTTCTTGACAGAATGGAAGTCATCCGGATTCCCGGGTATGAAGAAGAAGAAAAGATGCGGATCGCGAGAAAGCATCTTTTTCCCCGCATTCAGAGAGAGCATGGTCTGGATAAGACGTCGATCCGGATTTCGCCGAAAGCCATTCAGAGCATCATTCGCGATTATACCCGCGAAGCCGGCGTTCGTGAGCTTGACAGGAAGCTTTCGACCGTATGCCGGAAAATCGTTCGGAGG
>CALMZW010000128.1 GCA_937870605.1 uncultured Synergistaceae bacterium | reverse complement strand
AGCGGGCTCGTGAAAGACGCGTTCGCGCCGAAACTTGCTTCGAAGCTGGCTGTTTTCGGCGGATCGCTGCTCGATCATCTCACGGCCGGGGATGACCCGGACGAAATCGAATCGCGGATCCGGCAGCTTCTCGGTTTCGGCGCCGAGATGGTGATCTGCACCGGGGGCATGAGCGTCGATGCGGACGACCTCACCCCGGACGCAATCCGGCGCGTCGCCGACCGTGTCGTGTTCCGGGGGGCGCCGATGTTGCCCGGATCGAATCTGATGCTCGCCTACGCCGGAACCGTTCCGCTGATCGGAGCTCCCGCCTGTGTCGTTCATGACGCATGGACAACGTTCGACCCCCTGCTGACGCGGCTCTTCGCACGGCGCGAGCCGACCCAGGCCGAGGTTCGGAAATGGGGCGTCGGGGGATTGTGCCGTCGCTGTTCCGTGTGCGGCTACCCGTCCTGTGCGTGGGGCTCGCGCCCGTGAACGATCCGGAAGAAAGCGCCCCTGCGCTGCTCCGGGAGACCGGAGTGCGGAGGACTCCCGTACGGGAAACCGTCCTGGGGGCGCTTCTCGGCGCCGGGGCGCCTCTGTCGCAGCAGGATCTGGCCGCCATCCCCGGACTGGAACGGGTCAACAAGGTCACGCTCTACCGGACGCTGGAAATCCTCGCGAAAGCCGGCATCGCGCACAGGGTCATCGGCATCGACGGAGAATGGCGTTTCTGCTCGCATGCGCCCGATGAGGGGCGCTGTACGGGGAACCATCCGCACTTTCTCTGCCTGAACTGCGGCAGGATGGCATGTCTCAGGGACCAGACAATGCCGCGTGTCCGCGTGCCCGAAGGATACGCCATCGAGGGGAAACAGCTTATCGTGTACGGGGCATGCCCGGAATGCCGGGAGGCGGGGATCGGGCGCTAGGCTTTCGGAAAAGAAGTTTCTCTGTTTTTTAATCCGCTTCGCAAAACACAGTCGGGGTTTCATCCTCCGTACTGTGTTTGTTGTGTTTTTTTCCTTTCCCCCCATTGACAAGATCACAGACCATTCAGTACATTACTTGAGGGAATATCGACTCGTCTGTCATATGAGACGATGCCTTCATGCTTTTCCCGGAACACTGTTGTCCTGCCTGTTTCGTGAAGCGGAAAGGAGGAGGAGCATGCAAGCGACGGGAAGGCCGGGCACGGACACGGCACGCCTCGGATATGTCGAGGATCTGGAAAAGGAGGAAACGACGGGATGAAGCTCTTTTCGAAAAAGACCCTTGTCATCAATGGTGTTCCACGAACGGTCATCGCGAACCCCGATGAATTGCTCGCCAATGTGATCCGAAAGCAGCTCGGGCTTACGGGAACCAAGGTTGGATGCGGGCAGGGCCAGTGCGGCGCCTGCAACGTGATTCTCAACGGGAAGGTCGTCCGCTCCTGCGTCACCAAGATGAAGCTCGTTCCGGACCAGTCTGCGATCCTCACGATCGAAGGCCTGGGGACTCCCGATTGCCTCCATGCCATCCAGTGGGCGTTCGTCGCGAACGGAGCGGTCCAGTGCGGCTTCTGCACGCCCGGATTCATCGTCGCCGCGAAGGCGCTGCTTGACGAAAACAAGAATCCGACGCGCGAGGAGATCCGCGAGTGGTTCATGAAGACGAAGAACCTCTGCCGCTGCACGGGCTACAAGCAGATCACGGACGCGGTCATGGACGCCGCAGCCGTGCTCCGCGGCGAGAAAAAGATGACGGACTTCTCGGAGAAGCTCAATCCGGACGGATCGCTCTTCGGCTCGCGCTATCCGCGCCCGAACGCCGTGTACAAGGTCACCGGCACGCTGGACTTCGGCGACGACCTCGGGCTCAAGCTTCCGGAAGAGACGCTCTTCTGCGCGCTCGTCCAGGCCGAGGTCTCGCACGCGAACATAAAGGGCGTCGACGCGTCCGAAGCGGAGGCCATGCCCGGCGTGGCGAAGGTCGTCACGGCGAAGGACGTCAAGGGAAAGAACCGGATCACCGGACTGATCACCTTCCCGACGAACAAGGGCGACGGCTGGGACCGGCCGATCCTCTGCGACACGAAGGTCTTCCAGTACGGCGACGCGATCGCGATCGTCTGCGCGGACACCTACGAACACGCGAAGGCCGCCGCCGCGAAGGTCAAGGTCGATCTCGAGGTGCTCCCGGCCTACCTGAACGCGATGGACGCGATGGCCGACGACGCGATCGAAATCCATCCCGGAACGCCGAACGTCTATTTCGAGCAGAAGGTCGTCAAGGGCGCCGATACGAAGCCGATCATGCAGTCGGCCGACGTGACGGTCGAGGACGACTTCTACCTCCAGCGCCAGCCCCATCTCACGATCGAGACCGACGTGGGATTCGCGTTCTTCGATGACCAGGAGCGCCTGACGATCCACTCCAAGAGCATCGGCATCCACCTGCACCACGCGATGATCGCCCCCGGACTCGGGATCGCGCCGGAGAAGCTGCGTCTCGTCCAGAACAACGCGGGCGGAACGTTCGGTTACAAGTTCAGCCCGACGATGGAAGCGCTCGTCGGCGTCGCGGCGATGGCCACGGAACGCCCCGTCTTCCTGCGTTATGACATGAAACAGCACATCACCTACACGGGCAAACGCTCCCCGTTCTTCGTCAAGATGAAGTACGGCGCCGACAAGACCGGAAAGATCAACGCGATGGAGCAGACCTTCTACGTGGACCACGGCCCGTACTCCGAGTTCGGCGACCTGCTCACGCTCCGCGGAACCCAGTTCATGGGCTCGCCCTACGGCATCGCGAACGTCCGTGGCGCCGGGTACACCGTCTGCACGAACCACGCGTGGGGCTCGGCCTTCCGCGCCTACGGCTCGCCGCAGGCCTTCATCGCGACCGAAGTCCTCGTCGACGAACTCGCCGAGAAGCTCGGCATGGATCCGCTCGACCTGCGCGAAGTGAACGTCCTGCGCCCCGGCGACACCTTCCCGACCGGACAGGCGCCCGAAGTCTACCCGTTCCCGAAGATGGTCGAAATGATCCGCCCGAAGTACACGGAAGCCGTCCAGCGTGCGAAGAACAATTCGACGGAGACCGTGAAGCGGGGCGTCGGCCTCGCGCTTGGCGTCTACGGATGCGGCCTCGACGGGCCCGACTCCTCCGCGGCCTGCGCCGAGCTGACGCCGGCCGGCGTCACGATCTACAACGCGTGGGAGGACCACGGACAGGGCGCCGACGCAGGGACGGTCGGCACCGCGTCGAAGGCGCTCGCGCCGCTGAACCTCAAGCCCTGCCAGATTCATACCGTGATGAACGACACCGCGCTGACGCCGAACAGCGGCCCCGCGGGCGGAAGCCGTTCGCAGGTCATGACGGGCAACGCCGTCCGCGTCGCGTGCGGCATGCTGGTCGCGGCCATGAAGAAGCCCGACGGAACCTACCGGACCTACGACGAGATGGTTGCGGAAAAGCTCCCGCTGAAGTACGAAGGGACCTGGGGCGCCACGATGTGCAAGGCCTGCGACGAAAACGGCCAGGGCGCGCCGTTCCCGATCTACATGTACGGATTGTTCATGGCCGAGGTTGCCGTGGACGTGACGACGGGCAAGACCGTCGTGGAAAAGCTCACGATGATCGCCGACGTGGGCAGGGTCGTCAACCGCGATATCGTCGACGGACAGCTCTACGGAGGAATGATCCAGGGACTGGGGCTCGCCCTTTCCGAGGACTTCGAGGACATCCAGAAACAGACGTCGCTCGCGGCCTGCGGGATTCCGTACATCAAGGACGCTCCGGACAACATGGAGCTGCACTATATCGAGAGCGACCGCGAAGATGGCCCGTTCGGCGCGGCCGGTTGCGGCGAAGCGCCGCTCACCGCTCCGCATCCCGCGATCATCAACGCGATCTACAACGCCTGCGGCGCGCGCGTCACGAAACTTCCCGCCTACCCGGAGAAGGTGCTCGAAGCGCTCAAGGAGAAGCAGAGCGGCTGCTGCTGAGGCGCATAACCGTTCAGGAGCCGGCGGCTCCCGGAAGTTGCGCACCAGGGCGGGGGCTCCTTCCGCCGGCATGGCTTCCATGTCGGCGAGACGGGCCCCCGTCTCTTCTTTCACGACAGGAGGAACCCGAATGGGACTGAATGGCGAACGACAACCGCCGCTTGCAACGGCGCGGGAGGAACTCGAAGCGCGCTGTATCCAGGAAGAACCCCCCCGGTGTCAGGCCGCGTGCCCTGCCCGCGTGGACGTTCGCGGAATGTGCGAGGCGCTCGCGAAAGGAAACCCTGACGAGGCGCTCAAGCTCTTGCGAAAAAGCGTCCCGTTCCCCGAAATCCTGTGCCGGATCTGCGACGAACCGTGCGGCCCGGCATGCCTCCGGGGAGAGAGCGGCGAGCCGGTCCGGATACGGATGCTCGAGCGCGCCGCCGTCGAATACGGACGGGAGGGGCCGTCGCGCCGCCCGCTGATCCGCAAGAAGCAGCGGGCGCTGGTCGCGGGGGGAGGCCTTGCCGGGTTGACGGCGGCGAAGGAGCTTGGCCGCAAGGGGTACGCGGTGACGGTGCTCGTTCCGGAGGACCGTGCGGGCGGAGAGTTGCTCTTGCTGCCGGAATCGGTCCTTCCGCGCGACGTCGTCCAGCGCGGCGTCGCGTCGCTGCCGGAGACCGTGACTGTCCGGACCGGTGCTGCGATGGATCTTTCCCCCCGGGAGGAATGGGACGCGGCGTTTCTCGCCGACGCACGCTTCCTCCCTGATATGAAAGGAGACCCCCTCTCTCTCGTGACGTCGGACCCCGTCGTTTTCGCGCCGGACGACCGGACGGAAACGTCCCCCGTGCTGCTGCTTTCATACGGCAAACGCGCGGCCCTTTCGATGGACCGCGTCTTCCAGAACGCGTCGCTCACGGCTTCGCGGGAGGGAGAAACCGGCGCCGGGACGCGACTGCACACCTCGCTCGAAGGCGTGACGCCGTCGGAAGCGGTTCGTCCGTCGGACGGAGATCGCTACACGCTTGAAGAAGCTGCGCGTGAAGCATGCAGATGCATCCGGTGTTCCTGTCTTGAGTGTGTGAAACGTTGCCCTTTCCTTGACCATTACGGCGGGTATCCGAAGCTTCACATCCGGACGATCTACAATAACCTTGCGATCGTCATGGGGAACCGGACCGCGAGTCGCATGATCAACTCGTGCGCGCTCTGCGGCCTGTGCGCGCGCGTCTGTCCGAACGATCTCGACATGGGAGCGGTCTGTCTCGAAGCGCGGCGCTCACTCGTCGCGATGAAGAAGATGCCGACCTCGGCGCACGACTTCGCGCTGCGGGACATGGCGTCGAGCGGTTCGGACGAGTTCGCGCTGCTCCGGAACGAACCCGGGACGGAACGCTCCGCATGGCTGTTCTTTCCCGGCTGTCAGCTCGGGGCGTCCGACCCCGCGATCGTGGAGAAGACGTACGCGTGGCTCCGCGCCCGCCTGCCTCACCCGGACGGCGCCGGGACGGGGATTATCCTGCGGTGTTGCGGAGCGATCGGAAGCTGGGCCGGGCGGGACGATCTGGCGCAAGCCGAGCACCACGCGCTGCTCGATTCGTGGGAACGGATGGGGCGCCCGGTCGTCGTAACGGCCTGCCCGTCCTGCGCCCGCGAACTCAAAGACGTCCTTCCTGCCGACCGGCTGCGTTCGATCTGGGATGTCGCACGCGAATACGGGCTTCCGGTCGAAGGGGAGCTTTCCGGACTCGGCGACGTGCGCGTGCTTGATCCGTGCGCGGCGCGCGACGATCGTGAAACGCGGTCGGCGGTTCGCGAACTGTTGCGGCGCCGCGGCCTCCGGAACGCATCGGAAGGAAACGGATCGACGGGCGAAAATGACGGTTCCCTGTCGGAGTGCTGCGGCTACGGGGGACTCGTGAGCTTTGCGCATCCCGCGCTTGCGGACCGGTTCGCGGATCGTGCGTCGTCCGGAGGCGGAACGAAGATCACGTACTGCGCGATGTGTCGCGACCTCTTCGCCCGAAGCGGCGCCGAGGCGTATCATATTCTCGATATCCTGTTCGCCCGGGAGCCCGGGGATCTCGCCGTACGGCCCTGCCCGAGCTGGTCGGAGCGGAGGGACCGGCGGCGTCTGCTTCGGGCGCAGCTGCTGCGAACGATCTGGGGTGAAGATGCAGCGATGCGGGAATTGAATGTGCGGTTGCTCTTTTCCGGAGAAGTGGAAGCGCTGACGGATCGTCGGTGGATTCTCCGGGAGGATATCGAAACGGTCGTCGCGACTGCGGAGCGGACGGGGCGGAAGTTCCGGCACAGGACGAACGGACGCTTTCTCGCGAGCGCCCGTATCGGCGCGGTGACCGTCTGGTGCGAGTACGAGCCGGAGGGGGACGCGTTTCGCGTCCATCGCGCCTACAGTCACAGGATGCGCATCGGAGAGGAGGAAGACCATGACGGCCAATAGCGACGTTCGCCGGGAACTGGCCGTATCCGAAGAATGGACCTGCTTCGCCTGCGGCGAGGCGCTCGTGTTGCGCGAGGCGCCCCTTTCCTACCAGGGGGCGACCTTCCGGGTCGAGGTCCCCTGCTGTCCGACGTGCGGGCAGTACTTCCTTCCCGAATCGGTCGTTCTCGGAAAGATGGCCCAGGTGGAGCAGGCGCTTGAGGACAAGTGACCTGACTGCGGCCGCGCGCGCACACGACGGCGTCCTGCGTCCGGGCGGCCTGGAGCTGACGGAGCGGGGGTGCGGACTGGCCGGGTTCCGCAGCGGCGCTCGTCTGCTGGACGTCGGGTGCGGCGCGGGAGGGACGGTGCGACGCCTGCTGGAACTGGGCTTCGATGCGCGGGGCGTCGAACCCGACGCGCGTTTGCGGGGCCTCTGTTCCGCCGAAGGACTTCCCGTCGCGGAAGGACGCGCCGAATGCATTCCGTTCGGCGATAGCCTGTTCGACGGAGTCCTGTTCGAGTGCTCGCTGTCGCTCGCCTCCGATAAAAACGCCGCGCTCCGCGAGGCGTTCCGGGTTCTCGTTCCCGGGGGGAGCGTCCTGATCCAGGATCTGTATCGCGTCGGGAGCGACTCGCACGGGGGTGCGCGCGCGAACGGCGGCGGGGAACCTCCGAAAGACTGCGCCGAAGGCGCGCTCTCGATTGGGGACTGGAACGCCCTTCTGAACGAGGCCGGTTTCACTACGGCCGTTCAGGAGGATCACACGCGCGAACTCCTGGCTTTCGTGGCCCGGAGCATCTTTTTCGATCTTCCCCTGCCGTTTTCGCGCCCGCATTGCGGTTGCGGCGGACGCAGGGGGTATGTGCTCTTGGCAGGGCGGAAGGGACTGACGGAAAATGAGTGAACTTATGATGGACGTTGCGGCGATGAAGGCGCAGGGGTATCACTGCGCGCAGATCGTCGCGCTGCTGGGGCTCCGGACGCTCGGCAAGGAGAACCCGGACCTCATCCGCGCCATGCACGGCTTCACGGGCGGGCTCGGGCGGTGCGGAAAGCTCTGCGGCTGCGTCGCGGGCGGGCTTGCGCTCTTCGGACTGTATGCCGGGAAGGGGACGCCGGAGGATCCCGAGGACCCGATGATCTACATGATGGCGGCGGAACTCGGCGAATGGTTCCGCGAACGCTTCGGCAGCGACCAGTGCTGCGATCTCACGAACAACGATCCCGCCGTGAAGCTGAAAGTCTGTCCGCCGATCATGGAGGAGACGTACGCGAAGGTGCTGGAAATCCTGGAATCCCGCGGATACGACCTGGAGGACGCGTCGCTCCCGCGCCGCGAGTGAGCGGCGGACATGACCGGCGCATTCGGTCCGACGGAGAGCGTGTGCCCCGTCTGCCTCCGGACCGTCCCTGCGCGCCGCGAGCGCGACGGGGAGGACATGCTTCTCGTGAAGACCTGTCCGGAGCATGGGGAGTTCCGCATCGTCACATGGCGGGGAGGCCCCGGCCCCGAGTCGTGGCATCGGACGAAAATTCCGGCGTCCGGGGGAGCGGAGCGCCTCCCCGTTCGCCGGGGGTGTCCGCTCGACTGCGGCCTCTGCGCGGACCACCGGCAGGGAACCTGCACGGCTGTCCTGGAGGTCACGAAACGCTGCGATCTGCGCTGCGCGTTCTGTTTCGCCGATGCGTCCGGCGCGCCTTCGGACGATCCCTCCTTCGCGGAGATCGAGGCGATGTGCCGCGCGGTCGAACGCGCGGGCCGGTGCAACATTCAGCTTTCGGGAGGGGAGCCGACGCAGCGGGACGATCTGCCGGAAATCGCCGCGCTTGCGGCGACGGCGTGCGGCGGGCTCGTCCAGGTGAACACGAACGGTCTGCGGATCGCCCGCGACGCCGCGTATGCGCGCGAACTCGCGCGTTCCGGCGTGTCGTCGCTTTTCCTGCAGTTCGATGGAACGGACGATGCCGTCTACAGGACGCTCCGGGGAAGAGCGCTGATGGAAGAGAAGACGGCCGCGATCGACGTGTGCGGGCAGGTCGGACTCGGAGTCGTCCTCGTGCCGACGCTCGTGCCGGGCGTGAACATCGGCCCGGGCGGGGACGGACAGATCGGCTCGATCATCGACTTCGCGCTCTCGCGTTCGCCGACCGTCCGGGGCGTTCACTTCCAGCCCGTGAGCCATTTCGGGCGGCGTCCCTCCGGCGAGAGGCGGCGCGTCACGCTTCCGGAGGTGATGCGCGCAATCGGGGAACAGACGGGCGGCCGCATGAACGCGGCGGACTTCTCGCCCCCCGGGTGCGAACATTCCTTCTGTTCGTTCCACGCGGACTACCTGGCCCCCGGAGACGGGAGCGTCGTTCCGCTCCGCGCCTCCCGGCCGGGCGGAAGCGCGTGCGGGTGCGGCGACGCCGCAAAGGGACGCCGGGCGGCCGTCGACTACGTCGCGCGAAACTGGGCCGCGCCGAAAGCCCTTCCGGAAGCAGCCGCCGGGGCTAAGGACTTCGATGCCCTTCTCGACCTGTGCCGCAGGGGGCGATTCACCGTATCCGCCATGGCGTTCCAGGACTGCGAGACGCTGGACCTCGAACGCGTGCGCGGCTGTTGCATCCACGTCGTCACGCGGGATGTCGCGGGAGCCGGAACTGCGGAGAGAGAAGCGGCTTCCGGAGGACGAGACTACCGCCTCGTCCCGTTCTGCGCCCGCTACTGCACGGCGCTCGACGGAACGCCGCTCTACCGGCCCGCGCACCCGTCGCCGGATGCCGAAGCCGACTCTTGACGACCGGATCGCACGCGACATCGGACTGCCCTCCCTGACCCGCGCCGCCCTGGCGGGGCATCGCCTTCGCGCGCTCAACGGGACGCTCGCGCGGGTCGTCCGCGAGAGCGCGTTCTACGCGAAGCATCTTCGGGGCGTTCGGCTGCCCTTGCCGTCCCTTGAGGCGATCGCTGCGCTTCCGTTCACGACGTCTGCGGATCTTATCCGGGAGCCGGAATCCTTCCGCTGCGTCCCGCCCGGGAGCGTCGAGCGGATCGTGACGCTCCGAAGCTCCGGAACGACCGCGCAGCCGAAACGGATCTTCTTCACGCGGCGTGACCTGGACGATACGCGCGCCTATTTCGCCGCCGGGCTGACGACGCTGCTCGACCCCGGCGAGGCGGTGTTCATTCTCTACGCCGCATCGACGCCGAACAGCGTGGGGGACCTGCTCGCCCACGCGGCCCGCGACGCCGGGACGCGCCCCGTCATGCCCGAACCCGGCGAACCCTTCCCGTCGCTCGTGCGCCGTCTGGAGCGCGAACGAGTCCGGCTGTTGGCAGGAGACCCGCTCCAGCTTCTCGAACTCGCCCGTTTCAACCGTTTCCGAGGAACCGGACTCCGCGTCCCGCGCGTTCTGCTGTCCGCCGACTCCGTTCCCGATTCGCTCCGGCGCGCCGTGGAGCAGGATCTTGGGGCCGAGGTCTTCGCCCATTACGGAAGCCGCGAGACGGGGTACGGGGGAGGGCTCGAATGTGCGGCGCACCGGGGGTGCCACATGCGCGAGGCGGACCTCCTGATCGAGGCCGTGGAGCCCGAAACCGGAGTTCCGCTTTGCGCCGGGGAAACGGGGGAACTCGTCGTCACCGTGCTGCGGCGCGAGGGAACGCCGCTCATCCGTTACCGCACGGGCGACGAAGGGCGGCGCGATTCCGGACCGTGTCCCTGCGGAACCGTCCTCGAAACCTGGTCCGGCGTGCGCCGCATCGAACGGGAGATGCTCCCGGCGCCGCTGTGTTGCCGCGAGGCGCTGGAAGACGCGGCCTTCGCGCTCCCTTCCGTGCTGGACGTCCGCGTGCGCCTGTGGGACGACCGCATCGAAATCGTCCTCGAAACGCTTTCGTCGTCCGATTACGAACCTGCGGTTCCGGAACCCCTTCGCGACATGATCGCCGCAGTCCGTTCCATCCCGGTGTCGCTCGTCGTTCGCGGACGATCCGAACCGGACCTCCTGCCCCGGCGAAAGCGCCGGATCGAACGGATTCCCGGAGAACCCCCACCCGCGAACCCTACGCTCACGGACCCCACGCTCGCGAAATCCGCGCTCACGGAACCGGCCGAAAACGACCGCGAACCCGCCTGAAACGTCCCGTTTCCCGGGAACGATCCGTCCTTCCGTCGCTTCGCTCTCCCAGGAAGACGTGTTTTACCTGTGACGCAGCCGGGAGAAGTACCGATGGCGATAATTCATGCATCGTGGTACATAAATAGCCCGAAGGAGGACGGAACATGTCGAAAGGAATCATACGGATATCCGACGCGGCGTCCATCGCCTTGCGCTCAATGGCGTACCTCGCGGCCGCGGGGGAATCGGGAGCGAAGATTTCCGAAATCGCGTCCGCGATAGGCGCATCGAAAAACCATCTGGCGAAAGTTCTGGCGCTTCTGGCTTCCGAGGGCCTGGTTCATTCCGAACGCGGCCCGTCGGGCGGCGTCCGTCTGGCGCGCCGGGCCTGTGACATATCGCTCGCGCAGGTGTACGACGCGGTCGAAGCGAATCAGGAGGAGCACCGCGAGGAGCCTCTTTTCGCGGAACAGAAGGCGGCCTGCCTCCTGGAGAAGAAGGGGTGCACGCTCCGGACGTGCCTCTTTCGTCCGTTCATCGAAGAAACGCAGCGGAAGTTTCGCGATGTGATCGAGTCCCATTCGGTTCTCGATCTGGCCGGTTCGGGATGGGCGGATGACGGCGGAAAGCGCCCGGAGTGAGGATGTATCCGCCGTTTCCTGCGAAACGGTGAGGAACGCATTGTTGCGATCTGGTACATACTGAAAGGACGGTTGGTTTTTTTATGATGAAACGAGGCATTTTCTTTGCGGTTTTCGCGCTTCTGCTGATTGTTTCGCCCTCGTGGGCCTTCTGGGGAAAGTACGCGACGCTCCCGTTACGCGACGGCGTCGTCAGCGTTCCCGCGGCCGATCTCGAGGACGGAAGGGCGCATTTTTACCAGACGGAACTTGACGGGAAATCAATCGGATTCTTTCTTGTCAGGGACGCCCAGGGGAGAATCCGTTCCGCTTTCGATGCATGCGACGTCTGCTTTCACGCGAAGAAAGGGTACGCGGAAGGAAAGAACGGCCTGATGGTATGCAATCAGTGCGGCATGCGCTTTCCGATCGGCCGGATCGGAGACGAGAAGGGCGGCTGCAATCCGGCTCCCATGACGGTCGCCGTTCAGGACGGCCGGGTTGTCATCCGGGCCGAAGATCTTGGCGCAGGCGCCCGGTTCTTTTAGGATGGCGCGATGAATATCCTGACCATTCCGTTCCGGAACATCCGGAGGAAGCCCGCGAAGACGCTGATGCTGCTGCTCGTTTTCACGCTGGGCGTCGTGTCCATCGTCTCGCTCGTCTCATTTTCCCGCGTCGTGCGGCACAGCCTCGAGCAGAAGCTCTGGGCCTTCGGGCCGAACATCCTCGTCTTCCCGAAGACGGAGCAGCTTCGGCTGAGTTACGGCGGCATGAGCGCCGGCAATGTCACGATGGATGTCCGCTTTCTCGACGAAGCCGCGGTTCTGGCGGGAATCGACGCGATCCCGAACCGTGCGAATGTCCGTGCGGTCTCGCCGAAGCTCGTGAGCATGGCGAAGATCGGTCTGCCGAGCGCGGCGTCGGGACA
>CALMZW010000127.1 GCA_937870605.1 uncultured Synergistaceae bacterium | reverse complement strand
ACGGTCTGACGTTTTCCATGGCTTCGGAGAAGTAAGACTTTTTTCGGGGGAGCATTCTACGGGAGAGGGACCGGAATGGGACGATCCTGCCTGAGATTCCCGAACGGCGTTGCAAGAAACCCGAACGAAAGGGGAGAGGCGTCGTGCGTTTCAGAACATTCTTTTTCCTCTTTTCGCTGTGCGCGGTTCTTTTCGTAGGACATGCTGCACCGGCCGGGGAGAAAACTCCTGTCATCCGATGCGGCGACGAAACGGTCACGGCGGAGGAAGTCCGATACCTTCTCGCACAGCAGGCTGGAGGCAACGAGGGAATCGCTTCGGTCATCCTGAACCAGATGAGCGAGACGGACACGGCGCTCATTCTCGGCCAGATTGCGGAGTCCATGCTTCTGGCGAAGGCGGCGCAGCTTCAGGGGCTTCATCTGGAACCCCGGGTGGCGGCCCAGATCCGCTGGAACGATATCAATCTCCTGGCGCAGGCGTATGTCGGGTGGGCTTCGGAGCGATGGGACATGAGCGACGACGCGTTGCGACGCTTCTATGAATCCAACGGCGAACTGTTTTTCCAGGAAGAGGAAGTCCACGTTCGCCAGCTTCTTTTCAAAACGGAAGAAGAGGCCCGGAACGCCGTTCTCGAACTTTTTGGAGGAGCATCTTTCGATGTGTTGGCGGAACAGCGCAGCATCGATCCGGTTTCGTCCCGGAACGGCGGCGACATGGGGTGGATCCGGCGCCGCACCATGCCGAAGCCTGTGGAAGACGCTATTTTTACGCTCGCTTCGGGATCGGTTTCAAAGCCCGTGCAATCGGAATACGGCGTTCACGTGTTTCAGGCTCTGGAGCGGAAGGAACGCCGCCCACTCAGGCTTGACGAGTGCCGCGACGCGGTTCGGGAAGCGCTTGGCCGTTCGTATCTGTCGAAAGATCTTGAACGATTGAAGGAGCGTCTGAAACCGACGCTTTCGCCCGGGGCGCTCAAGGCCGAAACGGCGAAATAGCTGCTGTCCCTTTCGGATTTACCGGACACGGAGTACGAGCGATATCGTACTCCGTGTTTTTTTGAATCGAAAACTGTACTCCGAGTGAGAATATCCTATAATAGCGTCAACCGGTTCATTGAGCCTCGTCGCGCAATGACGAAGGAGATATTTCCACTCTGGAGGGGATAGAAGCATGGGGACGGAACGAATATGTCGAAAACCAACCATTACCGAGGCTCTGACGATACTGATCATTGACGCGCTGATCATCAGCTACGGGGTGCTGAGCATCAAGACGGAAAGCGGCTGGACATTCGGCCTTGGACTCAGCGCACACATTCCGTTGTTTCTTGCGGCGACGGTTTCGGCGATTTCGGGGATGGTGTTTCTGAAAACCCCGTGGAGGAAACTGGAGGACGGCATGGTTTCCGCCATTACCGTGGCGATGCAGGCCATTATCATCCTTCTCGCGATCGGCGGACTCGTCGGATCGTGGATTCAAAGCGGCGTCGTTCCCACGCTGATTTTCTACGGACTCAACATGCTCTCCCCGCGCTTTTTCCTTCTTGCAAGTCTTCTTATCTGTTCCGTTGTCTCCCTCTCCACCGGAAGCTCGTGGAGCACAAGCGGCACGGTCGGGATCGCGCTGATGGGAATCGGAGCGGGGCTCGGCATTCCGGCCCCCGTTACGGCCGGTTTCATCCTTTCAGGCGCCTATTTCGGCGACAAGATCTCGCCCCTTTCGGACACGACGAACCTCGCACCGGCGGTATCGGGGGCGGAACTGTTCGACCACATCAAGGCCATGTTGTGGACCACGCTGCCGACGCTCTGCATCGTCATGGGCATCGCCTGGTTCATGGGAACGAAGTACGGGGCCGGCGCGCTCGACGCAACCAAAATCAGCCTCATCCAGCAGATGATGGCCTCCGAATTTCCGATTTCCCTCATGGGCTTCGTTCCGCCCCTGCTCGTCCTGACGCTTGCGGCGATGAAAATCCCCGCAATACCGGGAATCGTCTCGGGAATGCTCCTCGGTTCCATTCTGGCCCTGGTGCATGGCCTCGATATCGGAAGCGTGCTGGGCGCCCTGCATTCCGGGTACAGCACGTCCCTGATAACGAAGGTCTCCGAGGCCGGAGACCTCGCCGCGCTTGCGGAAGCCGTCAAGGGGTCAGCCATGCAGCTTTCCGGAACGGCGGACGTCGAAATGTACAAGAGCGTCGGCGGCCTTCTGAAAGACCTTTTGAACCGGGGCGGCATGTCCTCCATGCTCGGAACGATCTCGCTGATTCTGATGGCGCTCACGCTCGGCGGCATCATGGAGACCTGCGGGTACCTCGAAGTCATTCTCGAGCGGCTCATGCAAACGGTTCGCACCGTCGGCGGCCTCATCACGTCGGTTATCGCGTCCTGCATCTTCGCGAATATGTTCCTTGGGGATCAGTATCTCGCGATCGTCATCCCGGGACGCATGTTCAAGCCCGGGTTTGAAAAGTTCGAAGTCGGCGGGAGAAAACTCGCCCCCCGCATGCTCTCACGGTCTCTGGAAGACTCCGGAACGCTCACGTCGGTCCTGGTTCCCTGGAACACGTGCGGCGCGTACAACAGCGGCGTTCTGGGCGTTGCGACCCTTGAATACCTTCCGTACGCCTTTCTGAACTGGCTGAACCCGCTTGTCGCGATAGCCCTGACGTATATGGGGATCGGCGTTTACTGGAAAGATCCGGAGAGCGAACCGAAGAAATGACGCATCCTTCGGATATCCTTCCCGCCGAAAGCAGCGTCTCCTTTCCGAAACAGATGAAATACCTCTCGGTGCTTCTCGGTGTTTTTCTGATGGCCGAAGGCGTCCGCGGATTCGTTTCCCCATCGGGAAGGGGGGCGTATCTCGCGTTCCCGTATTTTCTCGTTGGGGCGGTCTGTATGTACATCTTCGGATACGACCGGCGTCTGTTCCTCGACCGGGAAGGAGTCGTCCGGGAAACAGCCATCTGGGGACGGGTGCTCCGTGACGTGACGCCGTGGTCCTCGATCGTCGGCATCTCGATGACTCCCGCAAAAGGAAAGGTTCTAGCGTTTTTCAGGAAAGGAACGACGGGATGGCGCATGCGATTCTCGTCCGAAGAGGAACTCCGCTCCTTTCTGGAGGATGTCGCTCCCGACGTGCCGATGGAATAACGAAACGAAACGCGGCGGACTCACTTTTTCGCGAGTCCGCCGCATTTCGTTCACGGCTCTGTCAGAAAATTGGGGAAGAACGTTTCCTCCCGTCAAGGTGTTGACACAACCTGAATGCGCGGATATACTATCCCTCGCGTTGATCGAACGCAGGCGGGCGGATAGTTCAGCGGTAGAACACCTGCCTTACACGCAGGGGGTCACAGGT
>CALMZW010000126.1 GCA_937870605.1 uncultured Synergistaceae bacterium | reverse complement strand
AGAAGGACGTCAAGTCGTATCTCGGCGTGCGGCAGGACGCGACGTCCGTGGCGGAGTTCATCCGGCTCTGGCTGACATCGCGCGGGCGTTCCGGAAGTCCGCTTTTTCTCGCCGGGGAGAGCTACGGCGGAGTGCGGTCGGGCGTTCTTGCCAGACTGCTGCAGGACAAGGGGATGGTCCCGTCCGGGGTGATCCTCGTCTCTCCGGTCCTGAGCTACGGCGACATCGTTCCGGACAGTACGAACGATCGTCCCTACGTCCTGACGCTTCCGACGATGGCGGCCGCGGCCTGCTATCATGGCGTCATAGCGCCGCGCCTTCGCGGAAAGCCGGAAGAGGCCGTGCGGGAAGCGACGGAATGGGCGGAAAACGAGTATCTTCGTCTCCTGTGGAAGGGGAGCGATCTCTCGTCGCGGGATCTCGACGAGGGCGCGAAGAAGCTGTCCGAACTGACAGGCCTTTCCGAAACGACCGTCCGCGGAGCATCGCTGCGGATCGATCCGGAGGTCTTCGCCGGAGAAGCGCTCCGGGAAAAGCGGCTGTTCACGAGCCTGTACGATACGCGCCTGGTCGCCCCGGGAAACCGGTACGTCTTCAACGAGGACCCCACGATGGTGCTCTGCGGAGCCCCGTTCGTCTCCTCCTTCCTGCGGTACCTTTCCGGGACGTTGCATTTCTCGACGAACCGGGAATACCGGAGTCTGAACAAGACGCTGTCGAGGCAGTGGGATTATCAGTCGGGCGCCGAATGGCAGGGAAACGGGCTCACGAACGTCGTCGAGGAGCTGGCGACAGCGATGCGACGGGACGGCGGCCTTCGCGTCTTCGCCGCACTCGGCCGCTACGACCTTGTCTGCTGCCCGGATTCGGTTCTGTACAGCCTTCGGCAGATGGATATTCCGGAGGACCGGAAGAACAACATCACGACCGCATGGTACGAAGGCGGCCACATGATGTATCTCAATCCGGCCGCAAAAGCGAAACTCAAGGGCGACCTGGTCCGTTTCTTCGAAGAAATCCTGAAGCGGTGACGCACAAAAAAGCGGGAGAGGGCGCCGGAGATGAGTCTCCGGCGTCGCTCTCCCGTGGGATGCGCCTGTGCTTCGGGGTTGTCTGTAGTCCGGTTATCCCTGTACGTTGAGATTCTGGCCGAGGCCCATGCTTTGAAAGAGCTGCGCCGCCATTTCCGTCTGGACGTCCATGGCTTTTTTTGCAACATTGACCTGTATCGCGAGCTGGAGTTCCTGGCTTGCCTGCGATCCGGCGATTCCCGCCAGATCCACGGCGTTCATAGCATCCATCGCAAATATCACCTCCGCGAGCATCCCACCCGTATGTGTCGGCCGAATCGATTCTCATATTGAACGGGAAGTGCTGCTATAATGTCTCCGTTTCGAGTCGGATCGAAGGGGTGTGTGTCGGTGCGGTACGCGGAGTTTCTTCTGCCCATATTTCTCTGGGGGTGGCCCCTGTCGAGCATGTACGCCCGCTTCGTCGTTCCCAGGATCGCTTCGATGGGAAAGGCGATCACCGGTTTGCAGCGGGGGGATCACGGCGGCGGCGTCTTTGCGGTGATCACGGCGTATGTCATGCGCATTGCGCTTTCGTTCGGGCAAATGTACGTCCTCGGAGGATGGTCCGCCTATTGCGTGTTGCGCGCCGTCTCCTATGCGAACGCTCCCGACGTCGTGCGCTGGCACTACATGCTGGGCGGGGCCGTTCTGGCGGAGTTCGCCCTCGCGATTGTCGGAAGAGCGGAGGAATACGACGGATTCCTGTCCGTGTTCCATACGATCATGGCCATGGGGTCGGTCGTCATCTTCAGCATGAACCCCTTCCACATCAAGGCCGTCTATCCGTGGCTCATGCGGGCCATGGGCGTCGTTTTCTAGTCTTCCGGAACGGACGTCCCGGGAGATGTCCGCGAATAGACGCCCAGGCGCATGTGTTCCTCTATTGCGCGCCGGATGTGTTCGCGGGAGATCCTCTCCGCTTCGGAAGCGTTCCCTTCCGTGACGGCTTCGGCGATTCCGACGTGTTGCGAGAGGATCAGTTCGGGCCACTCCATCAACGTGAACAGGCTCTTCCTGCTTGCGCCGATGTACCGTTCTATCAGCACGGAAAGCCCTTCGTAGACGCGCACGAGAAGCTCGTTTCCCGCGGCCTTGACGATCGTCACATGGAGAAGCGAGTCCCAATGCGCCCCCTCGCCTTCCCAGGATTCCCCCGACCCGTGGATTCGCCGGAGGCTGTCGACGCATTCGCGCAGAAGCGACACGTGTTCGTCCGTGCGACGCAGGGCCGCAAGTCCGGCGGCGGGGACCTCCGTTAACGTTCGCATTTCCATGATCTGACGCATCGTGTCCCGCGGCCAGATCTGCAGCGTCTCCAGCGTCCGCGCCAGGAGTCCGAAATCAGGCGGGCGGGTGAAGAGCCCCTCGCGTCCCCGGCTTTCGAGGATTCCCATGCACTCCAGTTCCACGATTGCCTCGCGCAATATGTTCCGGCTGACGTCGAACCGAACGGCCAGTTCGCGTTCCGAGGGAAGCCGGTCGCGAAGCGTTCCGTCGCGAACGCAGGCGAGAATCTCGTTCACGAGGCGCTTTCGCTTCGATTCTTCCATTCAGATCCCTCTCCTCATCTCTGGCGATTCCGGCGAATGTGCCCTTGCGAATGCGAGGGTATGATACAATACTATCCAGCTAAATGGTAGTACCGTGGTACTACCAATTTTGGAAGGGGGAAGAACGGTGAACAAACGGTTTTGTGCGGCAGCTCTGAGTCTTCTTTTCGTACTTTGTTTTTCCTTTGCGGCGATGGCGGCGACCACGATCAAGCTTGCGCACGTGGTGAACGAGAAGGACGCGTTCCATGCGTGCGCGCTGAAGTTCAAGGAGCTCGTGGAAGCGGGAAGCAAGGGCGAAATCGAAATCAAGATTTTCCCGAACGCGACCCTTGGGGACGAGCGCCAGCTCCTTGAGAGCATGCGGATGGGCGTCGTCGATTCGGGCATCATCACCGGCGGCCCGATCATCAACTTCCTGCCGGAATTCGGCGTGTTCGATCTTCCCTTCCTCTTCACGTCTCCGGAACAGGCCTACAAGGTTCTCGACGGCGAGATCGGCAAAAAACTGCTGGCGGGCATGGAAAAATTCGGGTGCAAAGGACTTGCCTACGGCGAACGCGGATTCCGCAATCTGACCAACAGCAAACGCCCCGTCAAGACGCCTGAGGACATGAAGGGGCTCAAGATCCGCCTGATGCAGAATCCCATCTACGTCGACTCCTTCAAGGCGCTCGGCGCCAACGCGGTTCCGATGGCCTGGACCGAAGCGCTGACAGCGTTGCAGCAGGGAACGATCGACGGACAGGAAAACCCGCTCAATGTCATCGTTGCGTTCAACCTCTTCGAATCCCAGAAATACCTCACCATTTCGCAGCACGCCTACGCGCCGAACGTCATCATGATGAGCATGAAGGTCTGGAACAAATTCACGCCCGAACAGCAGAAGCTCCTGCAGGAGTCCGCGCAGGCGGCCGCCGAATACAACAGGAAGCTGGACAACGACAACGGCGCGCAATGGCTGCAGTTCCTGAAGGACAAGGGAATGCAGGTGACGGAGCCGGACGTCGAAGCGTTCCGCAAGGCGGTCGAGCCCGTATATCGGAAGTACGAAGCCCAGTTCGGCAAGGATCTGATCAAGTCCATTCTGGAGACCAAGTAAGGGCTCCATGGAAACGACACGCAACGGAGGCGAGCGGGTCCGCTCGCCTCTTCTCAAATTGAGCGACATGCTGAACATGGCAAGCGAAGTCGCGCTCTTCGCGATGATGATGGCGATGATTCTGATCACGTTGCTTCAGGTCGTCTGCCGGTTCTTCTTCGACGCGCTCATCTGGTCGGAAGAAGTCGTCTGCTTCCTGCTGGTCGCCGCCTCGCTGCTCGGCGCGGCGATCGCCTTCAAGCGCGGGTCTCATATCGCCGTGACGTCTCTTGTCCTCAAACTCAATCCGGGTCTGCAGAAGGCCCTTTCGGTGTTTGTCCAGCTTATCGGGATCGTCTTTTTCGTCATCGTCGCGTGGTACGGCGGAGTGCTTACGAAGAGCGAATCCTTCCAGACCACGCCCGCCATGGGAATATCCATGAGCTGGATCTACGTCATGTACCCGCTCATCGGCGGAATTACGCTCGTGCATCTCGCGGCGCAGCTCCACGAGACGTTCAGGAGGTGAGGGCGTGGGACTTCTGCTCGCGGGCGGATTCATCGCCCTGATGCTTCTCGGAATGCCTATCGGCCTTTCCATCGGCGTCGCATCGCTGCTCGTGATTCTGGCGAGCGAACTGCCGCTCGAGATGATCCCGCAGACGATGTTCTCGGGGAATAACTCGTTCGCGCTCGTCGCCGTTCCGTTCTTCATTCTCGCCGGAGACGTCCTTTCAAAGGGCGGAATATCCGAACGCATCGTCGCATTCGCCGAAGCGATGCTCGGACGGATTCGCGGAGGGCTTTCCATCGTTTCGATTGTGGCGTCGATGTTCATCGCGGCGATTTCCGGTGCGGGCGCCGCGACGACAGCGGCCGTCGGCGGGGCTCTTCTGCCCCAGCTC
>CALMZW010000125.1 GCA_937870605.1 uncultured Synergistaceae bacterium | reverse complement strand
AGACGACGCCCCAGGCGGTGCCGGACCGCTGCGTCAACGTCCTCCTTCGATGCGACGCCGGACTCGACGATATGAAACGCCTCGCGCAGCAGCGCGAATTGCAGGCGGTTTCCGATGAATCCCGCAGCCTCTTTCCGCAACACGACGGGTTTCTTTCCGAGCGACCGGAGAAGCTCCGTCACCCGCGCCGTGACTTTCGGGGCCGTCTTCGGTCCGGGAACGACCTCGACGAGCGGAATCAGGTGCGGCGGATTCCAGAAATGCGTGACGACGAATCGCTCCGGGTGCGCCATGCCTCCTGAGAGAAGCGACGGCATCAGGCCGGATGTGTTCGAGAGAATGGGAACGCCGTCCCGGACGACTCGCTCCACGCGCGCATACATTTCTTTCTTGAACGCGATATCCTCCGGAACGGACTCCATGACGACATCAGCTTCCCGCGCGGCTTCCTCGAGTCCGTCGCACGGATGAAGGCGCTCTTTTGCGGCCGCGAGCGCCGGCTTTTCTTCGATTCCCTGCCGTTCGAGAACATCCAGCGCTTCGATTGCGAGCGATTTCCCCTGTTCGGCGCGGATTCTGTTCCTGGCCGCCAGAAAGACGTCGCACCCTCCGAGCGCGAAGACCGCCGCCGTGGGCGCCCCCATCGTTCCGCAGCCGAGCGCGCAAATACGCATCCGTCGCATCTCCGTCCCTCCCCGTTTCTCTTTTCGTTCGATTCATTATAGAATCTGTTCCAACGAAGCGACAGACCGGAAGGAGTGGTTTCATGCGGATTCGAAGCATATCCCTGAGCGTCGCGCTTCTGCTCTCGGTCGCCGTTTGGGCTGCGGACGCGGAGTCGTCCTTTCAGACGTACCGGAACGCGCGTTTCGGCTATTCCGTCGAGGTTCCGTCGGAGTTCCGGAAAGGGGCGGCCCCGACGAACAACGACGGTCGTGTCTTCTACGACCGGAAGTCCCGGGGAATTCTCACCGTATTCGGAATGTACAACGCGCTCGAAACCTCTCCGGAGTCGTACGCAGCGGAACGCGAAGCGGACTGGAAGGACCTGAAGGGAGCGATCACGTACCGGGCGATGCGGAAAGGGTGGTTCGTCCTGTCCGGAACGATCGGCGGGGAGATCTTCTATGAACGGGTGCTCTTTTCCGGCGACCGGGAGACGATCGCTACGCTTCTCGTGCGCTATCCGGAATCGGAGAAGGAACGTTTCGGCGCGTTCGTCACGCGCGCGTCGCGCAGTCTGCGATTCGCGGACTGAGGCGCCTGCGGAACGTTTTCTCCGGTGGAGTCGGAACGGCGTTCCGGCATATAATCGTTTCATATTCCTGCACGGCGCAGGCGTCGCCGCATCATCCGGGATTCGGGGGGAGAGAGATGCAGTACACCGAAAGCGTTGAACGACTTGGCCTGTTCCACCTCCGTTCGGTCAGAGCGGACATCCCCGTTCCTCTTCTTGTCGAGGAGTCGCTGGGGCGCGGTGAATCGACCCTCGCGTCAAACGGCGCGCTCGCCCTGTTCGGCGAGCGGACGGGGCGTTCGCCGCAGGACAAATTCATCGTGCGCAACGCGTCGAGCGCCCGCGTGTTCTGGGGCGACGTCAACACGCCGATGGATCCCGGTGTGTTCGATGCGTTGCTGGATCTCTCCCGCTCGTATCTTCAGGGCAGGGATCTCTTCGTGTTCAACGGATACGCGGGCGCGGACCCGGCATACCGCCTGCGGATCCAGGTGCTCAGCGACTTCGCGTGGGTCGCCCTGTTCTCCCGGACGCTTTTCCTTCCGAGGGATCCCTGGGATGACGCCGAAGCGGACGCCGATTTCACGGTCGTGGCCATGCCGAAGCTCGCGGCTCCCGGCTACGAACGCCTGGGCCTCAGGTCGCGCGCGTTCGTGGCCATCGACTTCGAACTCCGCATCGTCCTGATCGGCGGAACAGAGTACGCCGGAGAGATCAAGAAGAGCATCTTTTCGGTGATGAACGCGCTGATGCCCGTGCGGGACGTCCTGCCGATGCACTGCTCCGCGAACGTCGGGATGCGCGGCGACACGGCGCTCTTCTTCGGGCTGTCCGGAACGGGAAAGACGACGCTCTCGGCCGATCCCGCCCGCCGGCTCGTCGGCGACGACGAACACGGATGGAGTCCGAACGGGATCTTCAACTTCGAGGGGGGGTGCTACGCCAAATGCATCAAGCTCTCCCGCGAAGCGGAACCCCAGATCTACGGCGCGATCCGTTTCGGTTCGATCATCGAGAATGTCGTCCTCGACGAAAACCGCGATCCGGACTATGACTCAGACAGTCTGACCGAGAATACGAGGGCGACGTACCCGGTGGGGCACATCGCCAATGCGCTGGTTCCCGGAACGGCGGGACATCCGAAGAACATCTTCTTCCTCGCGGCCGACGCGTTCGGCGTCCTGCCGCCGATCGTCCGGCTTTCCAACGAGGAGGCCATGTACCATTTCCTCTCGGGCTACACGGCGAAGCTCGCGGGAACCGAATCGGGCGTGAAGGAGCCCCAGGCGACCTTCTCGTCCTGTTTCGGCGCTCCGTTCCTTCCGCTGCATCCGTTCACCTACGCGTCGATGCTCGGGGAACGCCTGAAGAAGCACGGGACGAGGGTGTGGCTGGTCAACACGGGGTGGAGCGGCGGCCCGTACGGTGTGGGCGTCCGGACCCCCATTCACGTGACGCGGGCGCTGCTGTCCGCCGCGCTCAACGGCGATCTCGAGAGGACGGAATACGCGCCGGATCCGGTCTTCCGCTTTCAGACGCCGCTACGGTGCTCCGGCATCCCGGACGAACTGCTGAACCCGCGGAAGACCTGGCAGGATCTCCAGGCATACGAGGCGGCCGCCCTCGCGCTCGCACGGCGCTTCGCATCGAACTTCTCGGCGTTTTCGTCGAAGGTCTCGCCGGAAGTCGTCGCGGCGGGCCCGAACATACAGGGGTAGAGGGGGCGCCTGGGACCGCATGCCGGTTTCCTTCACCGCTGCGGAGGCGATTCTTGCGCTATGCGCCGCGACGCTCGCCGGAATCGTCCTGCTGCTGTTCATTCGCGTGCGCGAAAGCGGCCGGAGCCTGGACGACATGGCGGAGATCCTGGACGACGTCCGGGACGGCGTCCGCGATACTGCGGACCGCAGGGAGCGGGAGACGCGCCTGCAGATGGAGGCGCTCGCCGTTCTGCGCGAAGAGCTTCGCGCCTCCACGCGCGAGAGCCGCGAGGAGCTCGGCGCCGCGCTGAGCGGACAGGGGCATGTGCTTTCGTCCCGGCTTTCCGAGATCGCGATGCTCCAAAAGGGGCAACTGGAGACCTTCACGAACCAGCTTGCCCGTCTGACGGACTCGAACACCGCAAAGCTCGACGGCATTCGGGACATGGTGGATAACCGTCTCGGCGAGTTGAACGCGAAGAACGAAGCCAGGCTCGACCAGATCCGGGCCGTCGTTGACGAAAAGCTGAACGCGACGCTCGAACAGCGTCTCGGAGAGGCGTTCCGGAGCGTGGCCGACCGCCTGGAGCGCGTGCATCAGGGACTTGGGGAGATGCGGGTGCTTGCGGCGGATGTCGGAGATCTCAGGAAAGTGCTTTCCAACGTGAAAACGCGCGGAACGTGGGGGGAGATCCAGCTCGGGGCCCTGCTCGAACAGATTCTTGCCCCGGAACAGTACGCCGTGAACGTAAGCACCAGGCCGAACAGCCGGGAGCGGGTCGAATTCGCCATACGCCTGCCGGGGCAGGGGGACGAGCCCGTCTGGCTTCCGATCGACTCGAAGTTTCCCCAGGAGGATTACCTTCGGCTGCTCGCCGCTCTGGACGCGGGCGACCCGGAAGGGGCGCGTTGCTGCAGGAATCAGCTCGAAAAGAGGATCGTGGCCGAAGCGAGGAGCATCCGCGAGAAGTACATCGAACCGCCCTATACGACGGACTTCGGAATTCTCTTTCTGCCCGTCGAGGGGCTGTACGCAGAGGTTCTGCGGATCGACGGGCTCTGCGAGACGCTCATGCGGGAATCCCGGATCGTTGTCGCGGGGCCGACGACGGTCGCGGCGCTGCTCAACAGCTTTCAGACCGGATTCCGGACGCTCGCCATCCAGAAGCGTTCCGCCGAGGTCTGGATGCTCCTCGGGCAGGTGAAGACGGAATTCGGCGCGTTCGCGGCCGTTCTCGAGAAGACCCTTCGCAAGATCCAGGAGGCGGGCGACTCGCTCGAAGGCGCCGCGAGGAAAAGCCGCGCGATCGAACGGAAACTTCGCTCGATGGAGGTCTACCCCGACCTGGAAACGGCTCCGGAAGAGCCGGCAGTTCCCCCCGCCCCGGCGGAGCCTCGCGGGACGCTTTCATAAAATCCGGCGTCGTCCTAAACGCGAAAAGGGGAGTCCGGAACGGGACGATGCGCCCATCCGGGACTCCCCTTTAATCGCCGAACCGGGTTCAGAATTGCGTCGAATGGAGATACGGCGCCGGATTGACCGCCTTTCCGCGTCGCAGGACGCTGAAGTGAACGTGATTGCATGTCGCGCGTCCCGTACGGCCCACCGTCGCGATCTTCTGTCCGCGCCGCACGTGAACCCCCGCCTTTACGGCGAAACCCAGACAGTGGCTGTACCGGGTGGCGAGTCCGTTTCCGTGGTCGATCGTCACCGTTTTGCCGTAGCCTCGCTGGGATTTGACGGAAAGGACGCGGCCGTCAAGCGCGGCTGCGATGGCGGTTCCTTTCGGAGCGGGGATGTCGATGCCGTCATGATAATGTCCTCTGCGGGACCGGCCGCCCCTCCGGACGCCGTACGGCGAACTGACGGTTCCCTTCACCGGCCAGGTCATGAGCCGCACTGTCGTCGCATCGGGCTTTCGCCTGTCTTTCCTGGGGGAAGGCGCGACCGCCTCCCGGACCTCCGGGCGGCTGCCGCCGTGCTTTCGGGCGAGCACCTCCGTCAGCGCGGCGCAGGCGTCCCCGTCAGTCCGGGGAATCAGCAGGATCGAATCGGTCCGGAGTGCGGCTTCTTTGGGAAGCGCGTTCGCAAAACGGAGATTTTTTTCGAGAATGCTGTGGCTTCGTGCGATGGAATCCAGAGTGTCTCCCGAAATGACCCGGTACTCCGTCCAGAGTTCCGTTACGGGAGCGGCGATGGCCGCGGAAACGAAGCAGAGAAAAAAGAACGCGAAGATAAGGGCGGAAATCGGGCGACGCAGTGTGTTCCATTCTGTCATGCAGGTGTCCTCCTTCATTTTTCGGGGAATAGGCGCGCATGGCTGTGGTCAGGAATAGTCCCCTTGGTTCAGTCCGCCTGACGGCGATTTCGTCTCTTTCGGCGCAAGCGAAAACTCCAGCGTCGGCAGCAAGCCGCCGTCGCCGGAACAGGGAGGAACTTCTCCCGTCCGTGTCGCGCCCATCCTGAGATAAAACTCCTCCGCGTTCGGGTCGGACACGATGAAAAGCGTCCGCATGCCGCGGCGAAGCGCTTCGTCGCACGCGCTCCGGAACATCGCGCGCCCGATGCCGCGTCCCATGCCTCCGGGACGCACCCAGAAATGATCCAGTTCGATGACGTCCACGCGATCCGTCGGGATCAGCGAGAAAAAACCGAGAGACGTCACGCCGTCCTCCGCAACGAAAACGGCGTATTCGCGAATGTAGTCCGCCGAAACGGCCAAGGGACCACAGCAGGCGTCCAGCTCTTCATCCGGATACCCCCAGAAGCGTTTGGAAGCGTACGCAAGGTCGGTCAACACCTCCGCCTCTCCCGGGTGCGCCGGTCGGATCCGGACGGTCGTGCTCGCAAATTTTCCCGATTCGTTCACGGGGAGACTCCTCACTTTCGACAGTGACGGCGCAACACAACGAAAAAAGTATAGCATGAAGAGAATCGGTATGTTTCCCGAAGAGCGGGAAACATACCGGGCCTTGTTACGGCATCGTCGTCCGGGGTTCAGACGGCGCCCGGCTCCACGTATTTTGTCCTATTTGTCATTAATGAAATATTTGACGATATCGAGGCGAAGTCCTACGATACCCTGTACGACCATACGACAAATCAACGTGAAAGAGGTGTTTCGTTTGCTCGATATCGTTCTGCAGCACTGCCGCGTCATCGACGGCGCAGGGGCGCCCTGGTTCCGGGCGGATGTGGGGATCTCCGGCGACAGGATCGCCCTTGTGCGGAAATCCATCACCGATGAGGCGTCGACAACGATCGACATCGGCGATCGGATACTGTGCCCCGGCTTTATCGACATGCACACCCATTCAGACCTCCGCCTGTTCGCGCAGCCTGAAGAGGATGCGAAGCTCATGCAGGGAATCACGACCGGACTTGTGGGACAGGATGGTCTCTCCGTCGCTCCCGTCTCGACGCCGGAACGTCCCATGATGCAGAAACGTCTTCTGGGACTTGACGGCGGCTATGGGAAGGAATGGGAATGGAACAGCATCGGAGAATATCTCGCGGCTGTCGATCGTGCGCATCCGGCGGCGAATACGGCCATGCTGACGCCGCACGGTGCGGTTCGCGCATCCGTCGTCGGCTGGGAGGATCGTCCGGCGACCGAAGACGAGATCGGGCGAATGGTCGAACTTGTCGGCGTCTCCATGACGGAGGGGGCCTACGGCTTTTCTACGGGCCTCGTATACCCGCCCTGTCCCTATGCCGAAGAACGCGAATTTGTCGCCCTCGCGGCGGAAACGGCCCGTTTCGGGGGCTTTTTTGTCGTGCACATGCGAAATGAGGCGGATCACATCGTTCAGTCCCTTCGCGAGGTAATCGGAATATGCACCAAAGCCGGGGGTCCGCTGCACATCTCCCACCTCAAGGTCGCGGGAAGAAACAACTGGGGCCGGGCCGGCGACGTGCTCGGCGTCATTGACGACGCACGCTCCTCGGGACTCGAGGTGACCTTCGACCAGTATCCGTACACGGCGGGGAGCACGATGCTCGATGCGCTCATTCCGCCGGTTTTCCATGCGGAGGGGCAGCGGCGGATGCTTGAATATCTGAGAGACCCGGACATTCGGGAGAAAATCCTCGAGATTCAGGAAGGCCGGAAACAGATTCTTTGGGAGAACTGGGTCGCCAATTGCGGGTGGGACGGCATTTTCATCAACGCGGTCCGATCGGATGCGAACCGGTGGACCGAGGGACGCTCGCTTGCGGACATCGCGAAGACATCAGGCAAGCGCCCCGTGGATGCGTTGTGCGACCTGCTCGATGAGGAAGAAGGAAACGCTACGATGACGGTTTTCTACGGATGCGAAGACGATGTCCGGACCATTCTCGGCCATGAGGCCATGTGTTTCTGTTCCGACAGCATCGTCGGAGGAAAGCCGCACCCCAGGGCGTACGGTTCGACGGCGAGGATTCTGGGGCAGTACGTCCGTCAGGAAGGAGTCCTTTCGCTGCCGCATGCCGTGCGGAAAATGACCTCGGCTCCCGCCGCGCGCCTCGGGTTGCAGCATCGCGGTCTCGTCCGCGAGGGAATGATCGCGGATCTTGTCGCGTTCGACCCCGACGAGGTGGTGGAAACGGGGACGTATCAGGACCCGGTCCGGTATCCGCGAGGCATTTTTGCGGTGATCGTGGCCGGCGCCGTCGCCATGAAACAGGGGCGTCTCACGGGGGAGCGATCGGGACGGGCTCTTCGAAAGACGGCCGGCGGACGGTAGCAATCCGGCCTGATGAAACGGCTCGGGCGGACGCTCGCTGTGTGTCCGCCCGAGCCGTTATCCGCCGGTGCGAAAAGCGCTGTTGACAATCGTTTAGAGTAGTTGTACAATTATTGATATTAAGGCGCTATAAAGACGCATTGCGTACGACACCTTGTGACCCCGGAGGGAATCCCATGATTCTCGGCGTTATAGGTCCCTCGTTGATTGTCGACAAGTTCCAGACCGTCGCCAGGGATGTCCCCCGGCTCACTCTCCGGCCTCTGCTCTACGAGACCATGCTCGACGCTCCCGGGATCGCCGCCGGGGCTCAGACGGAGGTCGACGCCCTCTTCTTCAGCGGCGTCCTGCCCTATTTCATGGCGGCCAGCGTCGTGCAGCCCGCAGTCCCCTGGTTCTACCTCGAACGCCCCATAAGCGGACTCCCGTTCGCCTTCCTCGAAGCGGGGAAATTCATGGAGCGCGACGTCCGCTTCAGCATCGATACCTTCAGCGAACTGGACATCAACGATGCGATGCTCGATTGCCGGTTTTCGATAGACGCCATATATACGTATCCCTTGAAACCCTCGGAACGGTACCACGATGATCTCCTCGAATTTCATCTCTCTCATTTGCAGGCCGGAAGAACGAAATTTTGCATAACATGCGCCTATGTGGTTTTCAGAAAGTTGCAGGCGATGGACGTTCCCGTATTTTTCGTGACGCCTTCGGTCAGCGCCGTTCGAGAGGCGCTGGCGTCGTCGATGAAGGCGTTCGGGACCTCCGACGGGGATCATCTGAAGCTGGTCGTCGGTCTTCTTCTGCCCGAAAAGCTTCCCGTTCCCCTCAACCAGTACGAGCAGGCGATGCGCACCATTCGCAGATCGGTTTCGGCGTACGCCAAAAAGAAGGGAATTCTCGTCTTTCAGCGGAACACCTCGATCTTTCAGAGCGTTCAGACCTACAGCCAGTTCCTGATCGAAACGGAAAACTTCGGGAAGGTTCCCATCTTTGACGAAATCGTCGGGGAGACATCGGATATCCGCCTGCGAATCGGCTATGGAATCGCCTCGAACATCGCAACCGCGGAGCGATACGCCGAAAAGGCGCTGGATATGGGACTCTGCACGGAAGGAAACGAGTGCCACCTCTTCGACGGCGAGAGCGGATGGGCGGTCGGCGAGCGGGAACCCTCGTATATCCTGGCGGCGCCGGATCCCGGCTTCCAGGTCCTCTCCGGCCGGATCAACATCACACCCGCAACGCTTTCGCGCTATCTGAAAGCGATCGGGATGCTCAGCCCGTCGTTCAGCGCGGCGGACTTTTCGCGAATTCTCGGTCTTCAGCCGAAAAGCGCGCGCAAGATCCTGGCCCGGTTTCGCAGCGCCGGTCTCATCGTGATCGACAGCTCGCGGGCTCCGCTGCGCAAGGGGAGGCCCGAGAATCTCTACAGATACGTCCCGGATGGCGCCGGGACGCTGCTCGCGGACCCGGCGGAAGTGCGCTGTGGAGGAGGTGATGCGCCGAACGAAGACGGGCGTTCCCGCGAGGGAGAACCTGTTTCACCGAAGGATCGACAAAACTGAAGGAGGGAAACGAATGCGACGCATGAACGGAAAGATGATAGGAATCGGTCTTCTTGTAGCGTTTCTTGGATGCCTGCTGATTGTTGGAGTTGCGTCCGCCGCGCCGGAGTTCAAGTGGAAGTTCGGCGTGCCGTGGCCTCGTCCGACGCAGAACGAGTATCACAAAATGTTCTGCGACCTTGTCGGAAAATATTCCAACGGCCGGATCGAAATGAAATACTACCCGAACGGGCAGCTCGGGACGCACGACGAACACTTCCATGCCGTTCAGGAGAACAGCATCCAGGTCTCGGTGTTCGCGCCCTATGTCAACCTCATTCCCGGCGGCATGCTGAACTGGATGCCCTGGACCATAGAGAACTGGGACGAAGCGAAAGTCGCGTTCGAGGCCGGAAAGGGCGTTCTCTGGAAGGTCATGGAGGACGCGTACAACGAAGTGGGAATGCACATGCTCTACCAGACCTCCTTCGGCGCGTACGGCCTCGGCAACGGCAAGCGCCCGCTGAACACCCCCGAGGATCTCAAGAACCTGAAGATGCGCGTGTCCGCGTCTCTTGGTCTTGTCCGGGCCCTCGAAAATATGGGCAAGGGCACAGGAATGACGCTTCAGACCATCCCTTGGGGCGACGTATACGATGCGCTCTCCAAGGGCGTCGTGGACGGCATGTGGAGCATGTGGCCGTCGCTTGTGGAAGAACGGCACGGTGAAGTCCTGAAATACTATTCGGATCTCAACTTCTGCTGGGATACAAACAACGTGGTCGTCAACAAGGAGATCTGGGACAAGCTCCCGCAGGATCTGAAGGATGCCGTGAACAAGGCGGCGCTCGAGGTCGAGGCGAAGCTCTACGAGAGGCAGCAGGCTCTTGAGGCGGAGTACAAGCAGAAGCTCGCCGCCATGAAGAGCTTCCAGATGACGGATCTGACGCCCGAACAGCGCGACGTGTTCCGGCAGAAATCGAATACGCCTGCGATCTGGGACGAACTCTGCAAACCCTGGCTCGAGAAGAAGTACCCCGGCCAGAATATGACCCAGAAGCTTCAGGATGAACTGAAGAAGATCCACGAGC
>CALMZW010000124.1 GCA_937870605.1 uncultured Synergistaceae bacterium | reverse complement strand
CTCAGCGAGCGCCGACACCGTCGTCCCGCCCTTGAGCAGGATCATCCCGTCCGCCAGCGCGCGGCGCACTTCGGGAAGCGCGGCGATCCCCTTCGCGATCACCCGCTTGCCTTCCGCGACGGTAAGGGAAAACTGCGCCTTCATCTATACGTCGCCCATTCCCTGAAGGTGCGTCATCGGGCCGTAGAGTTCGATCATCCGGTCGTATTCGGCCGGATCGCAGAAAGACAGCTTCCCTTCGCCGAACGCCTTCGCGACCTCGATGACGAACCGGACGGCGGACTCGATATCGACCGGTTGCGACGCGCCCGTCGCGCAACCCGGAACGGCCGTCTCGGCCGTCAGCGCGACGCCGACGACCGGGGCCGACGTCGCCGTGGACGGCTGCAAGATGCTGTTCAGGTGGTAGAGTCCGTTGCCGTACGGCGTGATGTCTTGCATCGACAACGGAAAGACAACCGGGGCGCGCCCCGTCACGTAGGACATCAGGGAGAGCAGGTCCTCGCTGACGCGCAGGATCCAGCCTTCACGCACGGTCGGAGAAATCGCGAATCCGCGATGATTGATGACGCGGTTGCCGCGCGTCGTATCCACGGAGAGCACTGCGTCGAGGTCTTCGGACATTTCCTCCGCATTCGCGATCGCCATGTTGATCGGCGAGTCCATGAACGCGACGGGTTCGTGCGGACGCGTCGGCGCGTTGGGACAGATGTGCGTCGACAGAAACACGTCCCCCTTCAGCACGTCTCCGGCGGCCGACATATGAACGAGCTTCATGGCGGAGGCGACCGCCGTAATCGCGCCGTCCGCGTCCGACACCAGCCCCGTTCGCTCGGGCCTCGCTCCGATTCCGCCCAGGCGGCCGACAATCCCGATCGTCGGAGCCGTTCCTCCCGACAGACGCCCTTCCGCGCCGCGCACCCAGACCTTCACAAAATCCGTGTTCCCCTTCGGTCCCGAGACGGTCCGCACGACGACATCGGCAGGCCCAGCCTTCAGGATCGCCGCCTTGACCGATTCTCCGGTGACTCCCGGAGAATCGAGGAGTTCCATCGCCTTCATGGTCCAGTAGAGAGACATCGTCTTCTCCTTTCTCAGGAACGCTCCGCGGCATCGAAGGACAGATGCGCGAGGATCGATTCCCCGACTATGGTTTCTATGGGTCCGAACAGTTCGCCGCACCTCATTCCCTCGCCCAGGAGCAGGTTCGCGGCCGGCGCGGCCACGACGATCACCCGAATGTCCCGGCGAAGGTCAGCTGTCGTTAGCGGCGTTCCCGATTCCGCATCGAGCGTCATGACAAGATCCGGAAAGGTGTAGAGGCGTTTTCCCGATCGGTCGAGCGTCATGAATTCGTTCCAGAAGGTCGCCGAAAAGCCGCCTTCAATGTCGACACGGCCGTGGTCGAACCCATCTGCCGTCACGAGATCGAAACGTTGGATCCTCCCGACCGTCACAACCGTTCCGCCGAGGACATCCATGGCAGCCCCGGCGACTGCCTCGCCGCCGCGCGCGCGCGCACGAATCATCGCTTCGCCTGCGGCGATAGCCTTCATGACACCGCCGGGCGCGGCATGTTTTCGCGCGTAGGCCGCCGACACGGGATTCCGGGCGACGGAGACAAGCCCTCCCGCCCGAACGGAACATTGGCGCACAAGCGCCGAAACATCCTCCATCCGCCCCCTGAGAATCGCCTCGAGATACGTCCCCTTCTCCCGGTTCCCTCCCGCGACGCTTTGAACGGAAAGATATGTCGCATCGCGATGAAGCCCCATCGAGCCCATCAACCCCGTCGGGTGCGCGCGTCCGTTGCACGGCGCGTCCACGACGGGGCGGCCGCTCATGGCGGCGGGAACCCACCCGTTACAGATCGCGCTGCCGCCGCACTCGTTCGTGATCAGTCCCCCGACCGTGAGATCCTCGAAGCGTTCGAACAGCGTCACGACGCGTCCGGCCGCCTCGGGCGTCACGCAGGCATTCCTCGCCGCAGGCGCTCCGACGGCCGAGCACGTCAGCAGCACGGTCTCCGGATTTACCGAATCGATCCCGACGAGATCGACGCCGCCGAGCCGCATCGCCTCCGCCGCCAAAGTCCTTCCCTTCTCCATCGAGCCGCCTCCGCCTCCGCCGAGCAGGCACCCCCCGAGGATTGCGGCATCCATCTGTTCCTGTGTTAATTTCATTCCGATCACCCCGAATTCCTTCAACGTTTCAGCACAGCGCGCTCCACATCGCCGCGCCTGCAGCAATCAACGGGTCGATGACGACCAGCCCTGTCTCTTCCCGGAGAACCTGCGCTATACCGATCGTGGCGAACCCGGTGCATGCCAGCGCCAACACGCGAACACCCTGCGCCTTCATGCGTCCGGCGGCGGCGACAGCCTGTTCGCGTCCTGCAGGGGTCATGAGATCCAGCGTCGACGTCACGGCATCCGGACGGACCGCCGCGACAAGCAGGCTTCCAAGGATCATCCGCATCTCTTCCGGGACGTCCTCCGTGATGCCGAGCACTCCGACCGGCGCTCCGAACGTGCACGCCAGATGCGCCGTCGCGATTCCCGCGCCGACCACCGGGACGGGAAGCTCACGCTGCAGTTCCCGAACCGCAGGATCCCCCGCGCAACTTACGAGGATTCCACCGACGCCCTCGCAGACCATCTCTCGGGCAAGCGCCGCGACTTTCGGCGACGCCATCCTTTCCGTCTCCGCGTCATGGATCCCTTCCGGCTGATCGGGGATGCACCGCGAATCGAAGGCAAGCGCCGGAAAGGCCCCCTCCAGAATGCGTCCGTGGCGATGCAGCAACGATTTGTCGTCCGTGGTCAGAACACGGATGATTCCGACCCGATTGTTCCGCCTCACCACCATCCGAAGCTCCTCCCAAGCGCGTTGACGAACCCGTAAATGCCGTCTCCGGCGATGAACCCCGCGCCGTAGAGTTCGAGAAGCTCCTTGTGGTTCTTCTCGAACGCGAGACGAATTGCGACCGCCGCCAGCAGCCCGATGCCGTAGATCGGGTTCTTGATCAGGAGTCCCGTCGCAAAGAGCACGCCGAGCGCCTTCTTCGCGCCTCCGGCGAACTGGAGCGCCGCTCCGGCCACCGACCAGATCATGAGTTCTCGCAGGATGTCCGGGTGCGACCCGGCCTTGATCGTCGCCGCAAACACCTTGCTGACCGGAGGAATGAGGTTCTGCTGGAAGTGCATGTTCATGAGCAGCCCGACAACGACCATCGCGATAACGCCGCCGATCAGCTCCGAAATCATCTGCTGACGCCTGCCGTCCAGCTCGTAGGCGGGGTTGGCCCCTCTGCCCCGGATGATCCACCCCGTCTTGAGGTCATAGCCCATATCCGCGAAACACGGTCCGGTGCTCGCGACGTATCCCGTCAGCAGCGCAAGCGCCACCGGCGGAAATCCCATGAAGAGACCGAGACTCAGGAAGATGATGCTGATCGCGAAGCCGGGAAACCATCCCGAGTGCATCGCGCACAGTCCGACGAGAATCGGGCTGACCAGGGCGGAGATCGTGCTCCACGCGACCCAGAGCGTCAGCGTCGCGGCGGACATGTCCGACCAGGCGCCCGATATGAGCGCGAGCGCAGCCGCGCCTGCAAGGAAGAGGACAAAGCCCATTCCGATGGCCTTCTTCGTCGCTTCCCTGCTCACGCTGTACGTCTCCCGCCCTGCGTCCGCAGGGGTCGCGCCCGGTTTTCGCGTAATGATGATGACCGCCTGGATCAACGAGACAATGCCGGCCCCGATCATGACGCCGTGGGGGATGTACGTCTTTCCGAGGTCCGCAGGAAGACCGGTGATCCCCATGCCGCCGAGGAACGATGCGATCTCCGGGAAATAGCCTCGCACAAGAAGACCGAGCGCCAGTGCGACCATCGCGAACGTGTTCGCGATGAACGCGATGCCGACGCCGGCCATCGGCAGACCGGCCGCGAGAAACGGCTTTATCTTGAGCGCCGCTCCCGCCGCTCCGAGCAGAATGCCTCCGAAGAGAAGGCGTCCCTTGCGCCCGCCCTCGTCACCCGCGATGAGCGCCTGCGCGGTCGCGACGCCCGGAGGCCAGGAACCCGTCGCCGGAAACAGCTCGGAATCGTATACACGGTACACGAAGTACATTCCGATCAGCGTCGCGATCCCCGATCCGACGAGCATCGGAATCAGCTGCCGGACATCTCCGAACGCAAACAGGATACAGACGGCCAGCAAGCCGCAATTCGCCGCGCCGAATCCGGCGGCCGACGTCATCGTCTGGACGAGGTTCTGCCGGTCCAGACTCCGGAACTTCGCCATCGACGCGATGGGAATCCGCGCAATGGCCATCGCGAGCAGCGCGCCGATTATCGACGTGTTCGGAGTGATGCCGATCCGCGCGATGATCTGCATGCAAATCACCGCCGACAGCACCGAAACGATGATGCTTACCAGCAGGGTCTCACGCTCCAATGCCTTCACGTGTGGTTCCATTCTGTCTTTCATGTCCGCCCTCCTCATGCCTTTTTCTGATTCGTCAGACTATATGACGTGTGTTGTATTATCCGACATAAGAAAAAACGGAACAACGTCCGCGCGTCACGAAAGAGTGCGCGGGGATCTGTGCACCGTGCACAGAGGTTCTGTCAGTTCAGGGAAAGAATCGTGAGGGCGATCCGGAGCAAAAAGGCGGAATGCCCGGTCAGAGCTTCCGGGGAGAGCAATTCTCCGATCTTTTCCAAACGGTAGCGAAGCGTGTTTCGGTGGATGTGCAGGCGATCGGCGGCTTGCTTGCAGCACCGGTCGCATTCGAGGAACACCTTGAGGGTTTCGCACAGAGACGCTTCGTGCTCGCGGTCATACGTCAGGAGCGGCGAAAGCAGATTTCGCAGGGAGATAAGATACTCTTCCCTGCCGGGATGGTCGTCGAGGAAGGAGAGCACGCTCACCTCCGAAAAAGAAAAAACTCCAGCGCCGCACCCCAGCGCCGCGGCCGCGTCGAGGGCTTTCCGGGCTTCGTGCAGGCTGCGTCGCGCTCCGCAGGAAAGCGAATGTGGATTCCCCAGACCGATGAGATACGATTCCCTCCCGGCTTCCTCGCGGAAACGGCGCAGGAGACGAAGCAGATCCTCTTCCGACGGATTCTTCATCAGGAAAATCACATCGTCGTCCCGGACCGTCAGCAGAAGATCCCGCCTGAGGGATACGAACAGCTCGTAGAATCCGCTCCGCTTTTCGGGCGCGATTGTCCCGCGAACGCGCAGCACAACGACACGAACCGGCGTGTGGGGCTCCCATCCGATGTTCTCAAGTTCCTCTACGGCGCGTTCCGGCTCCGTTCCGTACAGAAGCCGCCCCAGGCAATCCTGACGGAGCGACTTCGATCGCATGAGCGCCTCCCGGTCGAAGATGGCGGACATCACCTCTCTGATGATGGGAATATACGCCGTCGAACGATGGAGGCGGACGATCGGGAGGGAAAATTCGTCCGCGATCCGGTAGGCTTCTCCGGGCAAATCTTCGATGAAACGTCCGAGCTTGATGCCGAATCCGGAGATCCGCCGTTCGACTCCGGCCCGGATCAGACGACAGAGCGCATCGGGAGCGTCCTTGAATGCGTACGCCGTCGTGAAGAGAAAGCAATCCGGTATGATCCAGTTCTCGGCGTCCGGGACTTCGATGACATCG
>CALMZW010000123.1 GCA_937870605.1 uncultured Synergistaceae bacterium | reverse complement strand
CGGATGCGCGATTTCCGCCCCGCGGACGGCCTATGAGCAAAGGCCCCTCGCTGAAATCGCCGGCGGAGCAGCTTGTCCCCGGCAAGGCGCTGACCATCGCCAATGTCGCGGACGGTGCGGAAGCGCTGATCGTCGCCGATCTCGCACGCGCACCGCTCCCTTTCCCCGAGCATCTCGACGATCGAAAGGCGCACCGGATGCGCTATAGCCTTGAGAATGTCGGCTTTCCCCTGCTGCATACGCTCCCGCTCCGGACAGTTCACGCGTTCTGCGGTCAGACCGACCGCATCAGGCGCTTCAACCTCCGCCACAGGAACATCCCCCTTTCATCCGCTTGAGCGCCGGGCCGTACGCCGCGAGAAGCTCCCTGATATCCCCGTGACAGCAGCGCCCCCTCGGGTTCAGTTCGGCGCACTTGCTTCCTTTTCCGGCGCCCGTCGCGTCGCAAATCATTTCGAATGTATCCGCTCCCGCGGCGATGGCGCGAACGATGTCGCGCTTTGTGACGCTCGCGCACCCGCACACGATTTCTGTCTGGGGAACCTTTTCCCAATCGGTCATTCCGTCCGAATCCTCCTTGTCGAAACCCGTTCTACACGAACAGGCCGAATATGTCCTGCAGCGTCTTGTACAGTCCGACGCCGATGAAAATTCCACCGGTGATCCGGCGCGCCCACAGTTCGATCTGGGTGATCCGGCCGAAGATCCCCGACAGGCTCTTCACGCCGAAGGCGATCAGGAGCGCGAAGACGAGCACCGGCAACCCGGTCGCCACGCCGTACACGGCCGGCAGAAGCAGCCCGGATCCCGCATTGACCGCAAGGGGAAGCAGCGAGCCGAAAAAGAGCGCGGCCGAGACCGGACAGAACGCAAGCGAAAACATCACGCCCAGAAGCAGCGCGCCGAACAGCCCCATGTCCTCCGCACGCCGGGTCAGGGCTTCGGACGTCCCGCCGCCGAACGAAGGCAGCGACAGCAGTCCGAGAAGAATCATCCCGACGAGGACGAGAATTGGCCCGAGCAGCTTGCTCACCGTGAACTGGAGCACCGCCGAGACGCCCGGCGCGGACAGGACGCTGGTCGCGAGCAGAACGCCGAGTACGACGTACGTCAAAACCCGGCCCAGCGTGTACAGGATTCCCGCAAGGAAGACCTGCCGCGGATGTGCGACCCGTCGGGCGAGAAACGAGACCGCCGCGATGTTCGTCGCCAGGGGGCACGGGCTGACGGCCGTCAGAAGTCCGAGCCAGAACGCCGTCGCGACGCCGAACCAGAGGGCGCTCACCGCTTTACCGACCCCGCCTCGTCTCCCTTGAGGAAGGCGTCCGTCTCCGTGCGGATATAGTCGTCGAAAGCCTTCTCGTCCCGCAGCAGACGCCACACCTGTTTCAGGTTCTTCCAGCGGACTTCCTTGCCGTTCTGAACTTCGGAGAGGATCACCGACTGGTTGGTGATCTGATAGTCCTGGATATAATGCCGGTTTTCGAGCGTTTCCACGTTAATGATCCGAACCTCGAGCAGACCGCTCTTCTGCGCGTCGGCGAAGTGCGTATCGAGCGCGTTCTTCGTCAGTTCCTCAATCGTCGTGCAGCTCACGCAACGCGCTTTGCCGTGAAGGTAATAGGCGACGAAATGCTTTCCTGCGGCGGGTGCTTCGGCCTTTGCCCCTTTGGCCGCTTCGGGCGCCCGTTCCGGAAGGGGCGCGGGCGTTTTCGGTTCCTGTGTGACTGCCGCAGTCACCGGCGTCGGCGCGGCCGCGCGCACCGGCGCAACTGTCGCCGCCAGCGCGGCAGGTTTGGCAGGCGCCGCGGGGGCGGACGTCTTCTCAGGCGCCGGAGCCGAAGCGCGGCTCCCAAGCTCGCCGAACGCCACATACCCCAGACTTGCGATAACGAATACAAGCAACAAAACCGTCAGAACGTTCTTTCCCTTCATACTGCGATCACTCCCCGAGACAAGGTTGATGCGCTTCTCTCCGCAACACGGATCCAGCCGGGAATTAGCCGGTAAAATACGTTATATGCGGACGTGAAGATATTACCACGCATCTATGATGCCACCTCCGTATTCCGGCGGAGCGGGCGCCATGGAACGCGGCCCGAGGGCCGCGTCGTCTCGTATTCCGCTCTCTATTTCGCCGCCGGTTTTTCCTTCCCGGCGTCAGCCTTTTTGTCCGTTTCTTCCGGGATCTCCTCGATCTTCATCGAACAGCATCCCCCGCAACCGCACGAACTTCCCTTGCCGAAAAACTTCGAGAAAAGCCCCTTCTTTTCGCCTTCCATAAGAAATTCCTCCTTTACATCAGATCAGATTGAATACGAGTCCGGCTCCTGAGGCCGTCAGGAACACCGCGCACACAAACAGCGCGACCAGGCGGACCTTGAAAATGGCCGCGAGCATGCTCATCTCCGGGATGCTCATCCCGGCCCCTCCGATGATCAGCGCGATAACGGCGCCGATGCTCATTCCCTTCTGCGTGAGCGCAACGGCAATCGGGATAACCGTTTCGGCCCGGACGTACAACGGAACGCCGATAACGGCGGCTGCGGGGATCGCGAGAGGATTCTGCGGTCCCGCGACGCCAACGACGAAGTCGGCGGGCAAATACCCGTAGATGCCCGCTCCTATGGCGACGCCGGCGACGACGAAGGGCAGCACGCCGCGAAAGTCGCTCCACGCGCCGGCGAATGCGCGGCGGAGCTTGCCGCCGAACGTCGGAAGCGTTGCCTTTTCCTCCGCGCCGCCGCTGACGCGGACGTTCCGGACGTCTTTCGCCAGTCCGAACGCCTCCAGGAGCGCCCCGCTGATCATGGCCGCCGCAAACGTAACGACTCCATACACCGCGCAGGACTTCCATCCCAGCAATACCCAGAACATCGTCAGAATGATCGGGTTCAGCAGCGGAGACGCCAGCAGGAACGACATCGTGGCGCCGAATGGAACCCCGGCGCGCAGAAGCCCGACGGTCATCGGAATGGTGGAGCAGGAGCAGAACGGCGTCACCGCGCCGAGCGCCGCTCCCAGGAAATAGCCGAGCCACCCCTTCCGGGACAGCCACCGGCGAAGCGTGTCATCCGACAGATACTCGAACGCGAGTCCCACCAGCGTGCTGACGCCGAGAAACAGGACGGTCAGCTCCGCAAGGATATAGGCGAAAAACTCAAGGGACATATAGAACGGGTTCATACAATCCCTCCGTCTGCGGCGTCGCATTCGGGACACGGCGCCTTTCCGGCGATCCGTTCAAAACGCTTCAGATCGTCGCACACCGCCGGATGGGTGACGAAACAATTCCGCAGGCAGTTCTGCAAACAGCCTTCGATATCGCTTCTTGCCTCCGCCGGCCGGTAGTACATCCAGGTATCCTGCCGGCGCGCCGTGACGATTCCGGCCGAGCGCATAACGGCAAGATGCCGGGAGATCTTGAAATCCGGCTCTCCCATGGCTTCCGCAAGATGACACACGCACGTCTCTCCATGCATGGCGAGAAACACGGCCAGCCGCAGACGAATCGGGTGAGACAGCGCCTTGAACAGGTCGGCTTCAATATCCATACGTCGCAGGTCACTCCTCGGATTATATGCGTATCTGCGCAATATCGCATATATTAGTGACCATCGCGCCGCATGTCAAGGGAAGCCGAAAAATTCGCTGCAACGGCACGGAACGAAACGGCGCCGTCACAAAAAAAGGCCGGATTCCCCGTATGTCGGAGAATCCGGCCTTCCGTTCCTTATCTTCGCCGGCTCACGCCGCGCTTTGTCTGCGTTTCCGGAAGACGATCACGAGGGCGCAGACCGCGACGGCGAACACTCCCGCAGCGGCGAGCCCCATCGGCGACAGGAGCATCCCCGGCGCGCCCCAGGTGATCTTCACGTCCTTCGCGTCGTCGAAATGGATCGTCACTCCCGCCCAGAGTCCCGAAACCCGGCTCAGGTTCAGGATCGCCATCGCGCCCGGACCGATGCGGCCGCTGTCTTCGGTCCAGAGCTGCGGACTTGCCGGGTTTCCGGCGATCGGGCGCACCTGGTCCGATCCGCCCCGGAGGCGAACCGTTTCCGTGCCGACGTTCGCGACGGCGAGCAGAAAGTCGCGTCCCGCGGGAGCGGGATCCCGTATCGGCAACACGAGCCGCGACGACGTCGATGTCACCTCGCCGAGAATCCGTGACGCGGGCAGCCCGCCCGTCGGGTCGTACACGGCGAAGAGCAGCCGGACGCCCCTGTCGAGCCGCACGATATCGATGGGGAAGCGCGTCTTATCCGCTCCCTGTTCCGCAACGAGCTCTCCGGACAGAATCCGGTCGTTCTTTCCCGAAAAATCCCAGCGGATCGCGTAGTGCGCGTTTTCCTTGTCGCCCTTCTTCAGTTCATGGTCGAGCCCCGTAAAACTTACGGAGGCGAATTCCTTCGCGCCGCCTCACCCGCCGCATCCGAGCGAGAAATCCGCCGAAATCGACCCGGTGTGGACCGGAGTCCGGATCATGATGCGTTCCGCGTATCCGTGATCGTTGACCACCACTTCGGGAAACCCGCGAAACGATGCGCGGACCACGTCCGCGGAGGTCGTCACGCGGAGGATCTTTCCCGTTGTCCTGAAGGCCAGGACATCGGGCTTGAGGGACGTAAACGGGTCGAAGTCGGGGAGCTTTCGCGCGGCCTGGGCCGAAAACGCCGTCGCGGCGATCAGCGAAAGCGCGAGAATCGACACATGCAGCGCCGTTCCCCTCGTTTTCGGCCGGCCGGACATTCCTGTTTCGTTCATGCGATCAATCCTTTCCGTATGTGTGTTTCCGCCGGGAGCGGGTTTCACCGTCGCGCCCGGCCGCTTCCGGTTTTGGCCGGAAACCAGTGTTGCGTTCTCAGGCAGATCTTCACGAGCATCAGCATGACGGGCACCTCGATGAGAACCCCCACGACCGTCGCGAGCGCCGCGCCCGACGACAGGCCGTAGAGCATCGTGGCCGTCGCGATGGCCACCTCGAAGTGGTTCGACGCCCCGATCATCGCCGACGGGGCCGCGTCCGCATAGCTGAGCCCAAGGACGCGCGACAGCCAGTACCCGAGCGCGAAGATGAGAACGGTCTGCAGGAAGAGCGGGATCGCGATCCACAGGATCGTGAGCGGGTTGGCCATGATGACCGCTCCCTTGAACGAGAAGAGCAGGACCAGCGTCGCAAGGAGCGCAACGATCGTGATCGGCGTCAGGACGTGAAGGAACTTCTCGCGGAACCACGTTTCCCCCTTCGCGCCGATGATCGCCTTTCGCGACCAGTACCCGGCGACAAGCGGCAGCGCCACGTAGATCGCGATGGACAGCACGAGCGCCTGCCAGGGTACGGGGATCCGGCCGACGCCCAGCAGGAAGCCGCCCAGCGGACCGTACAGCACGAGCATCGAGAGCGAGTTGATGGCGACCATGACGAGCGTATGTCCGTCGTTGCCTCTGGCGAGGTATCCCCAGACGAGGACCATCGCCGTGCACGGCGCGATCCCGAGCAGGATACACCCGGCGAGGTAGCTCCGCCAGAGCGGAACCTGCAACGCCTTGACGCCTTCGACGAGGACGACCTTGCCGACCCCGTAGGTCGCGCCTGCCTGAAGGTCGAGCCCGAGCGGCATCTTCACGATATCCGTCGCGTCGGGGCCGATGAACCGCAGAAAGAGCGTCCCAAGAAAGAAGACCGCGATCGCGTACATCGTGAAGGGCTTGACGGCCCAGTTGACGAAGAGCGTGAGCCCGACGGGTTTGATGCTCCTGCCGGCCTTGACCACTTCGCCGAAGTCGATCTTGACCATGATCGGATACATCATGAAAAAGAGGCATATCGCGATCGGAATGGACACGACCGGCGCTCCGTCAACGGTGATCGCCATGCCGTCCAGCGTCCGCGCGAATTCCGGGGCCGCCTTGCCCAGGAAAATGCCTCCGATGATCGAAAGCGCCACCCACACCGTGAGGTACCGTTCGAAGAACCCCAATCCCCGCGCCGGAGCCGGAACGCTCCCGTTCATCACGAATCGCCCTCCCCAAGGTCGTCGCACGAAATGCGCCGCATCCACTCATACACGACCGCGAATTCGGGAGCGCCGCAATACACCTCCCGGATCGCGCCGATGACCTTCCGGACGATGGGATCGTCCGGATTCCGCACCGAATAGTGCATCCATTGCTTCACGCGCCGCTTATCGAGCAGCCCCGCGTCGTACAAAACCCGCAGATGCCTCGAAGCCATCGACTGGGGAATCCCAAGCCCCCGGTGCAGCTGGCAGACGCACGCCTCCCCGAACCCGAGGAGCGCCGTGAAAAGGGAAAGGCGCGTCGGATCCGACAGCGCGCTGAAAAGGGCCGCAGCTTTTTCCACCCGGAATCCCTTCTTTCGTCAGAGGCTGTTACGGCGTCCGTACCGCTCGGCGATGATCTCGCTCATGATGGACACGGCGATCTCGGCGGGCGAACGGCCGCCGATGTTCAGCCCGACCGGCATTCGGACGCTTTCGAGCCGCCGGCGGGTCTCATCGGTGGTTCCGAGGCGCGCCTTCAGCTCCGCGACCTTCGCGCGGGACGCCATCAGCCCGAGGTACTTCCACGGACGGTTCAGGCACGCGGCCAGCACCTCCTCGTCGTGTTCGTGCCCGTAGGTCATGACGACCGCGTAGGTCGACTCGTCGAACGGAATGCTTCCGGGCGTCTCCGCGAACGAACCGCAGAGAAACCGCACGCTCTCCGGAAAGAACTGCGACGTGAGCAGCTCCTGTCGGTCGTCGGCGACGAGCACCGAAAACCCGCACGACGCCGCCATCGGAGCGAGCGCCCGGGCGACGTGCCCGGCTCCGAAGATCACCAGCCGCGGCATCTCGACGAAGGGCTGGATGAAGAAATCCGTCGTCCCGCAGCACGCCTTGCTGACGTTCTGTTCCGGGCCGCCGCTGAAGTCGTAGTGCAGCCGCCTGGAACAGCCGTCTTCGATGGACGCAA
>CALMZW010000122.1 GCA_937870605.1 uncultured Synergistaceae bacterium | reverse complement strand
ACCTATGAGACCTTCGAAGAGAAGATCATGAAGAAGGAACGCGTCACCGAACGCGCGCTGATCGTCGCGTCCAACGGCGCCATGGCGCAGACGGTCGCAAAGAACAAGCTCTCCATCGGATACATCGGCATCGGCTACCTGAACGACACCCTCAAACCGGTCGCGGTGGACGGCGGCGGCGGCACGGCGAAGACGGCGCTCGACGGAAGCTACCCGGTCGCCCGCTACCTCTACATGTTCACGAAGGGCTGGCCCACGGGCGATGTCCTGAATTTCATCAACTTCGTCCTGAGCGATCAGGGGCAGAAAATCGTCGCGGAAAGCGGATTCGTCCCGCTTCGCTGACGGACGCACGAATTCCCAATCCGAAAATCTTCCGGGAATACGGGCCGGCGGATTTCCGGCAGTCGTCAGGAAAACGGAATACAGCTACGAACCAGTCCCGCTCATGCAGCGGGACTGGTTTTCAGGTCAGGGGAGGAGTACATTCATGAAAAACGAGGGACTGCCGTCCATCCTTGTCGCAGCGGTGTCGAGCCTGGGAATATTCATCATGCTCTTCATCCTGTATTTCCTCGTGACCGAGGGAATTCCCGTCCTTCGCGAGGCGTCGCTGCAGAAAATTCTTCTGGAGAAGGCGTGGTACCCGACAGAGACGCCTCCGGCGCTCGGGATGTCGGCGCTTATCGTCGGCAGCTTTTCGGTGACGCTGCTTTCGTCGCTTCTGGCGATTCCGCTGAGTCTTCTCGTCGCGATCTTCATCTCGGATGTCGCACCGTCGTTTCTCCGGGACATTCTGAAGCCGGTCCTCGAACTCCTGAGCTTCCTTCCCTCGATCGTTCTCGGCTTTCTGGGCATGGTGGTTCTCGCGCCGTGGCTCCAGGAGCGATTCGAACTCCTGTCGGGACTCAACCTCCTCAACGCGTCGATTCTGCTCGGAATCATGAGCGTCCCGATCATCGCGTCGCTCGCCGAGGAGGCGCTCTCCTCCGTTCCCGGCGAACTGCGCGACGCGTCCTACGCGCTCGGGGCCACGCGATGGGAGACCATCCGGCGCGTCGTCATCCCGTGGGCGAGGCCCGGCATCCTCAGCGCCTGCCTGCTCGGCGTGATGCGCTCTCTCGGCGAGACGATGGTCGTCCTGATGGCCGCGGGCGGCGCGGCGATCATCCCGGAGTCCGTTTTCGATCCCGTACGTCCCCTGACGTCCACGATCGCCGCGGAAATGGGAGAAACCCCCGTCGGATCGACGCACTATCACGCGCTCTTCTTCGCGGGGCTGATCCTCTTTTTCATGACGCTCGCCATCAATATGCTCTCCGCATGGATCGAATCGAAAGGATCGGTGATCCGCTCATGAACCGGCGGCGCGCGGTCAACGGCTTCATGACGGCGATCCTCTGGGCGTCCGCGGCCTTTCTGGTCCTGTTGCTTCTGGCCATCCTGATCTACGTCGGCGTCAACGGCCGGCAGCCCCTGTCGTGGGAGTTCCTGACCGAACCCCCGAGGGACAGCATGACCCGGGGCGGGATCAGCACGCCTCTTGTCGGAACGATGCAGCTCGTCATCGTATCGATGTTCTTCGCGCTGCCGATCGGCGTCGTCACGGGACTCTACTTCGCCGAGTATTCGCGCGACGGCCTGTTCACGAAAATCCTGCGCCTGGCCATACGCTCGCTCGCGGGCGTGCCCTCGGTGGTGTTCGGACTCTTCGGGCTCTCGCTGTTCGTCGTGACGCTCGGCTTCGGTTCGAGCCTGCTTTCCGCAGGGCTCACGCTAGGGTGCCTGACGCTTCCGCTCATCGTCACCGCTTCCGAACAGGCATTCCGGGCCGTGCCGCAGGACTACCGGGACGCGTCGTACGCGCTCGGCGCGACCAAGTGGCAGACGATCGTGAAGGTCGTCCTCCCCGCGGCGTCCTCCACCGTCATCACGGGAGCGATTCTGAGCATCGGGCGCGTCGCGGGCGAGACGGCGCCGATCATCTTCACGGGCGCGGCCTTCTACGCTCCGGACATCGCGAAGAGCCTCTTCGACGAGGTCATGGCGCTGCCCTATCACATCATGGTTCTCGCGACGGCGGGCGTTAACATCGAGGCGACGCGCCCGATACAGTACGCGACCGTCCTCGTGCTGCTCGCGCTCGTCCTGGGCGTCAGCTCCGTGGGCGTCGTCATGCGGCGGAGGCTCCGCCGCAGCGGCCGATGAAAGCGCAAAGGAGACACGACGAATGAAAGGGAATGTCCAGATCCGTTCGCAAAACGTCAACCTGTATTACGGGCCCGCAAAGGTGCTCAAGGATATCACGTTCGACATCTTCGACCACACGGTCACGGCCCTGATAGGCCCTTCGGGGTGCGGCAAGAGCAGCTGGCTGCGCTGCCTCAACCGCATGAACGACTACATCGCAGGCGCGCGCGTCGAAGGGGAGATCCTCATCGACGAGCATGACATCTACGCGCGGGATACGGACGTCATCGCGCTGCGCCGCAACGTCGGCATGGTCTTCCAGAAGCCGAACCCCTTTCCGATGTCGATCTACGACAACGTGGCCTACGGCCCCAGGCTGCACGGCGTGCGCTCCCGCGAACAGCTCGACGGCATCGTGGAACGGAGTCTCCGGGGCGCGGCGCTCTGGACGGAGGTCAAGGACAAGCTCACGTCCTCGGGAATCGGACTCTCCGGCGGGCAGCAACAGCGGCTTTGCATCGCCCGGGCCATCGCGACGGAACCGAAGATCCTGCTCATGGACGAACCCACGAGCGCGCTCGATCCGATGGCGACGGCCCGCATCGAGGAACTCGTCCGGGATCTGAAGAAGAACTTCACGGTGGTCATCGTCACGCACAACATGCAGCAGGCCGCGCGCGTCTCGGACTTCACCGCTTTCTTCCTTCTGGGAGAACTTGTAGAATATGAAGTTACAACAAAAATCTTTACGGCGCCGGACGACAAGCGCACCGAAGACTACATCACCGGACGCTTCGGCTAGATCCCGGCTTCGAGGAGGGAACGGACATGCAGGAACTGAATGCCAGAAGGCAACTGGAAGCGGATCTTTCCGAGCTGACGCGGATGCTGATGCGTCTTTCGAAGATGGCTGAGGAGGCGCTCGCCAGGTCCGTCTGGGCGCTGAAGAATCAGGATGTGGAAACGGCCCGCAACGTCCTGGACAAGGACGACGCGCTGGATCAGCTCACCGGGCGCATCGACGTCGAGTGCATGAACTTCGTCGCCCGGTTCCAGCCCCTCGGCGAAGACCTGCGGACGGTGACGTCGATCATGCACATGGCCGTGGACCTCGAACGCATCGGCGACTACGGCGGCAACATCGCCCGCGCGGCGATCGAACTCGCGGGGAAGGAACTCATGAAGCCTCTGATCGATATCCCCCGGATGACGGCGACGCTTTCGGAAATGCTCGAAAAGGCGATGTCGTCGCTTGAGCGGCGCGAGCCCGCACTGGCGCGCGAGGTCTTCCCGCTGGACGACCTCGTCGACGACCTCGAAAAGCAGATCATGCGGGAGCTGCTCCTGCTGATGATGGAGCGCCCCCAGCGCATCGAACAGGCCACGCTGCTCCTGAACGTCGCGCGGACGCTCGAACGCGCCGGGGACCACATCACGAACGTCGCGGAACGCGTCCTCTACAGCCTGACCGGGAAGGTGATCCGGGCGACGGACTTCCGGCGGCCGAAGGAGCGCTGACGGATGGCGGGAGAACGCATTCTGGTCGTGGAGGACGAGAGCGCCATCGTCGACATCGTCTGCCGGGCGCTCCGGCGCCACGGCTATGAAACCGAATCCGCGGGTGACGGAGACGCCGCCCTCGACAAGGCCGCCACGCTCCGGCCCGATCTCGTGATCCTGGACCTCATGCTCCCCAAGATGGACGGGTGGGAGGTGTGCCGCCGCCTCCGGGCGACGCCCGAGACCGCGTCGACGCCGGTCATCATGCTCACGGCCCGCCGCGACGAACGGGATGTCCTCGAGGGACTCGAAATCGGCGCGGACGACTATATCAAAAAGCCCTTTTCGCTGGCGGAACTCGTGGCGCGCGTGCGGGCGCTGCTCCGCCGGACGACCGGAAAGGAAGCCGCCCGGACGATCGAAGACGGCGACCTGCGGATCGACCTCGACGACGAGATGACCTTCATCCGGAACGAAACCGTCGACCTGAGCCCGACGGAATTCCGGCTTCTGGAACTCCTCGCGCGCCGCATGGGGCGCACCGTCTCCCGGGAGGAACTCCTCGGCAAGATCTGGAGCTTCTACGGGGGGGACACGCGGACCGTCGACGTCCATGTCTCGCGGCTCCGCAAGAAACTCGACGACGGGAAACGCCCGGCGCTCGTGATTCAGTCGCTGCGGGGCCGGGGATATCGCCTCGCCTGGGAGGACTGACATGTTCACGCTGACGCTCCGAAAAAAAGTCATCCTCGCCCTCACGCTCGTGATGGCGCTCGCCTTCGCCGGAAGCATCATGCTCTTCACGGGCATCCTGCGACGCCACATCATCGAACAGAACCGCGCCGAACTCGGAAGCCAGACGGCGGCGATCGCGAAGGTCATCGGCGACGCAGGGCTCGACGCCTTCCGGACCGACCTCGCGAAGTGGAAAGCCATCTTCCGGGGACGCATCACGATCATCGACGACGGGGGCAAGGTCATCCTCGACAGCGACGCCAACCCCGCGACGCTCGAAAACCACAGGGATCGCCCGGAGGTGAAGGTCGCGCTCGCCGGAGGCGAAGGGACGAGCCTCCGGTGGAGCGGCAGCCTGAACACCTACATGCTCTACGCGGCGCGGCGTACGGACGCGGCCGGACGGGCGCTGCTCGTTCGCGTCGCGCTGCCGCTCGACACGCTCCGAAAAACGCTCGCCACGATCCGGGACCGGTTCCTGATCTTCCTGCTGCTCGGCGCCGTCGTCGTCTACCTCGTCGGCGCGTGGACCGTGCGGCGCTTCTTCCGGCCGCTCGAACGGATCGTCGACTCTGCGGACCGCATCGCGGACGGCGAGGACGCGCGGTTCCCGCTGATGTCCGACCCCGACCTCCGGCGTTTGACCGGAGCGCTCAACGCGATGTCCGAAAAGCTCCGCGGCGCGCTCGACGACCTCCGGTCCGAGCGCGAGGATCTCTCGCGGATCGTCACGTCGCTTCCCGTGGGCGTCATCCTGCTCGACGACGCGAAGAAGGTGCGCTACATCAACGGCGTCGCGGTCTCCCTGCTCGACATCCGCCCGGTCGTCGCACCCGGCGTCCCCGCGGAGCGGATCCTGCCTGCGGCGGACATCTACACGCTGATCGAGGAGTCCGTCGGCGGGAAGGACGCCTGCCTCGAACTGGACCTTCCGGGAAGCAGGAGGCGCTTCCTGCGAATCTGCGCGCGACGGACGGCGACGGGAACGCTTCTCGTCCTCACCGACCTCACGGAGGAGCGCGCGCTCGAACAATCCCGGAGGGACTTCATCGCCGACGCGGGCCACGAACTCCAGACGCCGCTCACGGCCGTCCGGGCCGCCGCCGAATACCTCCTCGAAGAAGAGGACGGGGATTCGCCGCGGCGCAAGTGCCTCGTCACGATCATCGAACAGCAGGAACGCATGACGAAACTCGTGGACGACCTCCTGCTCCTCTCGCGCGTCGAGGGACAGCCGCCCCGGGACGACCCCGAGCCCGTGGACCTCTCGGGCGTCGTTTCGCTGCTCGTGAACGAGCTTCGCGCTCATCCGCTCGCGGGAGCCATCCGCATCGAGTCGGACATCACACCCGGCGCGACCGTGAACGGCCGCCGGGAGGATCTCGCCCGCGCCGCGCAGAACGTCCTCGAAAACGCCGTGAAATACGTTCACGAACGCTTCGGTTCGGAGGAGGGCGGGCGCATCGACATCTCCCTGCAGCCTGGGGACGGCCGTTACTTCCTGCTCGTCCGCGACAACGGCGTCGGCATTACGGAAGAATCCGCCGAACGCATCTTCGAACGCTTCAGCCGCGGGGACTCGCACCGCGCCCGCGGGCGATGGGGCAAGGGCGGATACGGGCTCGGACTCGCGATCGCAAAACGCATCGTCGCGGGGTACGGCGGAGATATCCGCCTCCTGCGAAGCGACGACGGCGCGACCTTCGAGATCGAACTCCCCGCG
>CALMZW010000121.1 GCA_937870605.1 uncultured Synergistaceae bacterium | reverse complement strand
GGAAGGCCCGGTCGGTTGGAACGGAATCCCGGCGCCATAACACGTAAGTGGTCGCCATGAGCGTCTATCATGGCTGTGTTGTCGATGTACGAGGCAGTACGAAAGGGGGATGATCTCATGACGAATTCAAAAGGCCGGAATACGCATGAAGAATTCATGAGCCGGGAAACGACGCACGTTTCCTTGGAAGCCAAGGTGATTATCCCGCTCTCCGAGCTCAAAAGCATGCCGGCGTGGCAAGCCGTCGGGGTCTGCGAAGATCCGGAGACGTTGAAAAAGCTGCTGGAGTCGGGAGTGGATATTGAAGCGCGCGACCACAACGGGCGAACGCTCCTGATCGTAGCCGCGGAACAGAATCCCAACCACGAGATAGTGCGGCTTCTTCTCGACGCGGGAGCGGACGTTGCCTTCAGAACGAAATTCGGCGTCACGGCGCTCGGACAGGCCGCCCGGTGCAACCCGAATCCGAAGGTGTTGAACGTCCTGATCGGCGCGGGCGCCGAAATAGATTCACGGGGTTTCCAGGGCCAGACTCCGCTGATGCTTGCGGCCTACCGCATCACGAATGCGGAGTCGATGCGGCTGCTGATCGACGCCGGGGCCCGCATCGAAGAGAAAGACCTGGGAGCGGACGATGACGGCGCGGTATTGGAACAAAAGCTCGCCGACCTGGAGGAGATCGCCTTCCGGCCCCAATGCGCATCCCCCGCGAACGGCGGAAGCGCACCATGCGGGAACACGAAAGAAGGAGGATGATGTTCCATGGATGAATACGAACTCGATGACGATGGGCTTGGCGATGAGATGAATCGGTTTAATTTGCTTTATGGCGCTTTGCACGGTCTCGTGGCTTTGGTGCTGAACTACAGTATCGCCACGCTGTTTTCATCGAATCAACTGCGTTTGGCGCGAACAGCTCAATATCTACAAGCAAATTGGGTGTTCTTTGCCGGCTGCGCTCTCCTCTTCGGAGTCGCGTATCTGTTGTTTTATAACATCTCGTTTAATTTCTACTCTTTTTTAGGCGACGTCACAAGTTTTCGATACAGAACAGTTGTCGCCATGCTGGGCGTCGTCGTGGCATGTCTTTTTGAAAAGTTAGTTGGCAGAGCGCTCTTCGGCGCGAGTGAACACAAGCTGCTCTTGTTCGTTGCATTCTTTCTCACGGATCGTGTCCTGATGATACCCGTACTCAGCGAAGCGTTGCTCTGGGTCGCGGAACACATCTTTGCGATAGCGATCGTCATAGCGATTCTCTTTTTCTTCTTCAAAATGTAGCTGCAAACCCCCGTAAGCGGTCGCACACATTGTGTATAGTCGACGGTGGATGGAACATTCAGATGAATCGACAGGAGGAGAGAGCATGGCGATAAGCACGGCGGTACAAAAAGGGAGCACAGTGTACGTGTATGACGAAAGAAACGCTCAGATCTGCGCCAGATCGGGAACCTTGACGGGGTATACCTCGACGACGTTCAGCGTCAAGCAGGGGAATACCGTCTACACTTTCAACGAAAAGGGCGGAATGATTTCCGCACGCTAGTACGATGCGGAGAGCTACGGCTCGGGGGTATCCAATGAAGAGCATCTGGTGGATTGACCTCGGGGCGTTGTACGGGCGAACGGCCTGAGGAACCGGAACGTTTTTATGAACTCCGGAGGGGAGGCGGCGTCATGAGCGAACGAAACACGCTGGAGCGCATAAAGGCCTTTCACACGCTGTGCACAACCGCCTCTCCCGAGGAGATCGCGGAGGCGCTAAGGAACGGAGCCTCTCCGGACGCCCGCGACGAGGACAGAATGACCGCGCTCATGTGGGCGGCGCGGAGGAACCCGGATCCTGAGGCTGTGCGTACGCTTTTCGCCGCCGGAGCCGAACTGGAGGCCCGCGACGAAAGCGGGCTGACGCCGCTGATGTGGGCCGCCCGAAACAACGCGCGCCCCGAGGTTGTCTCCGCGCTGCTCGCCGCCGGAGCCGATATTGACGCCCGGAACCTCGCCGGGGAGACGGCGCTGATCGTCGCGGCGGAACACACGACGAACCCCGAAGTCCTTCGGACGCTGCTTGCGGCGGGCGCGGAGATCGAAGCCCGAGATTTCCGGGGCTCGACCGCCCTGATGAAGGCCGCGCAATCCAACGACAACACCGGGACGACGCGCGCGCTTCTGGACGCCGGGGCGAATGTCGACGGCAGGGACGACACCGGGTGGACGGCGCTGATGCGCTGTGTTTCGACCTGCTCCGTGAACAGCTCCGATACGGGACTTGTGGGAATGCTCCTCGCGGCGGGCGCCGACGTCGATGCGCGAAACAACCGGGGCCGTACCGTTCTTATGGAGGCGCTGGAGGACGGACTGAACGCCGGAGTCGTCGAAATGCTCCTGAAGTCCGGCGCCGACATCCACGCGAGGGACGAAGACGGGCGAACGCCCCTTCTGTGCGCGACCCGCGTTCTGGACGAGGACGTTCTGCAGCTCCTCCTTGCCGCAGGAGCGGACGCCGCCGCACGCGACAAGAAGGGAAACACCGCGCTGCTGCAAGGAGCGTCGCGCCTGACTGCGGAGACGTTCCGGATGCTCCTGGATGCGGGAGCGGAAGTGGGAGTGGAAAACAGATACGGCCGTACGCCTCTGATGAATGCGGCAACCAACGTCGTGGCCGCCCGGCTGTTGATCGAAGCCGGAGCGGATGTCGGATCGCGGGACGTGCAAGGCTGCACGCCGTTGATCTACGCCGCGACCGGGGCGCGGTCTGCCGACTCGTTGAAAGCCCTCCTCGAAGCGGGGGCGGGGGTGGACGCCCGCGACGAGAACGGCATGACGGCGCTCATGCGCGCCGCCGCGATGAACGAACAGCTCTGCGTTGTCGAATGTCTTCTGGAAGCCGGAAGCGACGTACACGCCCGTGACAAGAACGGCAAAACGGCGTTGATCCATGCCGCCGAGTTGAACAGGAACACGGGAGTGCTCCGCGCGCTTCTCGCCGCCGGAGCCGATATCGACGCCGGGACGGAAACGGATGCGACCGCGCTGATGTACGCGGCGGCCCGCCGAAGGAACTCCGATCCCGCCGCCGTCCGCATCCTGCTCGAAGCGGGCGCCGACCCGAATGCCTCCGAAACCTACCACAGGACGGCGCTGCACTATGCGGTTCGCCATACCTCCTCCCCCGAGGTGATCCGGCTGCTGCTGGAGGCGGGGATCTTCGTGAACCAGGTCGACTCCTTCGGAGAGACGGCGCTCCATGCGGCGCTCGCGGCGCTCGCGCGGCGCAACGACGCGGAGGCGATCGTGCGCATGATAGCGGAAGCGGGCGGAGAAACGGTTTTTCCGGTCGAACGGAAACACTTCTATTCGAACTCTGAGAGGAGATGAATGCCCATGCTCACATTCGGCGCGCACCCCAAGGGCGGACTGGTGTTCACGGGAAACGGCATTCACGTAAGCTCTCCAACGCCTCAGGAGACGGTGGAGAAAAAAGAGCGTGACAAAGAGCTGTTCATAGCCAACTACCAACTTTTTTGGGAGAACAGGGAGCGCATCTTCGCCACACCCGAACTGTACGACGCCAAACTCTCCTTCCCCGCGCTCTCCTGCGCCTATTTCGGCGGAGGCCCCCTCTCCCTCGGCATCCTGCTGGAACTGTGGGACGCCGGCTACTGGACCGCGCCCTGCCCCGAATGCGGCGGAACCTGCCGCGTGACCTACTGGTGCGGTAGTCCGCTGAGCGGCATGAACTACTGGTGGGGCTTCTGCCTCGACTGCGGCGTCAGAATAAACAAGAATATCTACAGAAGATCAGACGAGGTAAATGACGACAGGGGATTCAGCAACGAGTCGCACAGGGCGTTGGATCTGATTAAAAAGCACAGCAAACCCATCATCGTGAAAGACCCTCCCGTACCCTCCGACTTCAGCACCTGGTCGAAAAAGGTCAGTGAGCGGTACGAAAGCGGCGCCGTCGTCCCCGTCGAGGAACCGGAAAATGAAATCATCCCCGTCGACGACACGAAGTCGCTGGAAGAAGTGATCGAACTGCTTGCGTGCGGCGCCGCGGACTCCGCATGTTCATCGGCTATTGCGCCTCCGTGGAGATAGACGGCGAACTCCTCGGGGATTGTCTTCGCGCTCAGAAACTGCGCCGAAAAACTGCGACGCGGGGCGTCGTGACGGACGCCCCGCGCTCTTTGAACGGTTTTACAAAGAAAGCGCCATATCGCGCAGCATCCCTGAACGAACTTGTGAGTGAAACGGGCAAAAGGTAAAATTCGCATGGCGATCGCAAGCGCAGTACAGCAAATGTTTTCGCACGCCTGCTCTGCTGATGAAGGGGGAAAACGACGTGACGGACTACCCGGCTTTTCCGGACAGAAGCGGCGTACTGGAAGGAGATGGGCTTTCCCCCTCCCATCCTCCGGCTCTCAGCGAGCGACTGAAGGAGGAAGTTTGCTCTCTCCCCTTCGAGCAGCTTTTTTCGGCCTGCGTGAACCGACTTCTCGCCATCTCCGAACAACGCATGGAGATGAAACGGAGTGGCGAAGCAAGATACGTCCGACCGGAGGCAGCCACGAAGGAGCTGGACGCTCTGGCCATGCGCTGGATGGAACGCGCGAACTCCTCGTTGCGCAAAGAACCGCGGATTGACGCCGGCGAAGCGGCGGGCATCCAGGAGAGCCTCGCCCTGCTTCATCTGAAGAGGGGGCTCGACATCCGCGCCCGACTCGCGAACCCGAACATGCTGCGGGTGCTGACGATCCGCAAGAGTCTGCCCCCGCATCTTCGAGCGGGCGGAACCGAAACGTCGTCGCATCTGTCCGTCACGGACGAAATTCTTGAAAGCCTCGACACGGCCGCGGAATACGCTCGCCGGGCTTTGCGGAGTTCCGAGAAACACCTCGGGAATGACTGCCCGGAGACCGAAGGCATACGGAAGACGCTGACGAAGATACGCGAAATATGCGACGAAGGAGAAGCGGTCCTCGACGCCGCCCGAAGACTTCTGAAGCTCTCCGGGGTGCGCACGGAGTCCGTGACGGATCTCCCTCCGGAAAGGCTCGACGCGCTCTCGCACCTCCATCTGCTCCTCGGAGAGGGCGAAGCGGCGGCGGCGCTCCAGGAGGAAGCGCTGAAGCGCCGGGAGAGAGTATTCGGCGTATTTCACCCCGAAACAGTGGCCGCCCAGAGGTCACTCGCACTCTTCCGCTACGCCCTCGGCGACGTCTCCGGAGCCCGGAAGCTCGCTCTGCGGGCTCTCACGGTGCTCGAGAAATCGCTCGGCCCTGATCATCCGTCGACCTTTGACGCCTTCGGCGAGGTGCTCTCGCTCTCCGAGGAGCGCGGCGACGCGGCGGCGGCCGACGCGCTCTATCGCCGGGGCGTGGAAATACGAAAGGAGTCGTTCGCCTCCCTTGCGGACGCCGCCTTCAGCCTTTATGAACTCGCCGAATTCCACGACAAGAGAGCGAACGCTTCCGGCAGTTCCTCCAAATGTTCGAGAGAGATCCGCGAGGAGGCGCTTCTCCTTTTCAACAGATGGGTCGCCGTCCGGGAAAACGAAATCGCAAACGCCCCCGTTGAAAGCGAAGAGCGCGTCGCATTCGCGAAACGCATGGAGCGCTTCGCCGAACGCTGCGCCCCCTTCGCGTCGAGCGACACGCTCAACATTCTTTTCGAAAAGGCTCGTGCGCAGAGAGAGAAAGCACTCGGCGTAGACAGGACTGCCGTTGCTTCGCTCCTGGAGAATTTCGCCGCGAAGCACTACAGGGAGGCGAAAGACCGGGAGAGAGCGTTCGCCATGTTCGAACGGGCGATGGAACTTCGCGAAGAGAGCGGAATCTTCGACGGAAGGCCCTTCGCCGACTACCTCGACGTGTTCGCAAAAGATCACTGGGCGGACGAGAATCGCCGAGCCGAGGCCTTCGAGCTGCGCAGGCGGGCAATGAGCCTTCGCGAACGGACCCCCCGAATACTGAAAGACAGCCTCATTTTGACGTACGAAAGGTTCGCCGACAGCTTCTATAGGTACCCGGAATTCCGCGCAGAAGCTCTTTCTTTCTATAAACGCGCTGTAAGCCTCCGTGAAGAGATGCTTTCGGCGAACCACCGTCTTTCTTCGATGATTGGGGAGACGCTTCAGCAGAAGAGAGAGCAGCTCGAAGCAATGCTCCTCGACTTCTACTGCGAGGAAAAGATCTTCGATCGTGTTCCCACCAAGGAAGAGTACGTCGCCGTCAAACGAAAGAGAGAGTGCTCCCTGCACAGACCGATAGAGGACTTCGCCGAGGTTCTCCCCTTCTACGAACGAGGGTGCGCTATCACGGAGGCGCTATTCGCGCCCGGCCATTCCGAAATCATCGATGCGATGAGCAGGCTGACGCGCTTTCTCGGCAGACACGCGGCCTATCTCGTCTCCAGGCGCGAAATGGACAAAGCACTCCCTCTGCTGGAACGCGTCCTCTCGCTCCGCGAACGAACGCACGGACGGGAACACCCAAAGACCGTCAACGCAATGGGCGCGCTCGGACTGCTTCACAGAAGCGCAGGCGTCCGCGAAAGAGGAGACGAACTGCTTGCCTGCGCTCTTGCGATGAATGAGCGACTCTTCGGAGCGGATCACCCGAAGACGGAATACCTCCGCCGCTGCCTTGAGGGAGGCGCGGAAACCTCCCCCTCCGGACGGCCGCGAAGATCCAAGAGAATGACATCCCGCTCAGGAATGAAGGAAGAAAAGGATGCGCACGTCGCGCCGTCTCCGGTTCCCGCGACAGCCAGCGGGCAGCACGCCGCAACGCCAGAAAGCGTCCCCCTTAAACCTTGCTCGATCTTCCGACGCGAAGAGGGGGCGACAGCCGTCAAAAGAGAGCGAATCCGCGGCATAATCGAGGACAATTTCTTCTGCGGCGGCGAACGCTCTCCCTCGCATTTTCTCTTCGAACGCCATTTTCCGGAAGAACCGAATCCCGCCCAGGACGAGGACTCGCTCATCTGGAACGGCCTCCTCCCCGGAGTTCTGGACACCACTCTTTTCTACCCCTGCTGCGGAAACGACCTGTACGACCCGATTCGCATCTTCTCTCCGTGGGTCGTGGACTTCCTCTTCGTCGACCGGGGGTACTTCAGGCCGGGCGACCAGGACACAAGATTTTACGGCTTCGACCGCCCCGCATGGAGCCTGCCTCATCTGCTCGCGGACGACATCGACTACAGACTCCTGAAAACCGAGATAGACGGCCCTCCAGTCGAAGACAGTAGCGTCCGCCACTCGGAGTCCTCGATCTGCATCCTGAAGGAAACCTACCTGCACATCCCGACGCGCAGAAGAATCAGCGTCCGCCGCTGCCGCGGAGACGGCCTCGTCGTCTTCCGCAGAGAGTTTGGCAGAGAGAACCGCTCGCTCGGCGTCTTCTTCTACCGGGGCGACAGCGAAGGAGAGGGCGGAAGCGGCATCTGGTGGCTCGGCTCGAAAATCTTCGGCGAAATCTGCCGGACCTTCGTCGACGGCGCTCTCATACTGACCGACGGCTCGCAGCAGAGAGGGCGGGAGTACAGCTTCTTCTGTCCGTGGCGACGCAAACACTCCGCCCCCCTGCGCTCCTACAGCGACGATGCGGGGAGAGAGTTCACCCGGTTCGACTTCCCGGAGAGCGTTGTTCCTTCATTCTGGCAAGTGCGGGGAGTGTAGAACAAGCGGACGTTTTTTCCTTGTAGAAGTGTTCGCGGTGATTCCGGCGTACATGGTTGACGGCGCCGGACAGGGTTCCGCCGGGTTCGGAGCATGTGTGCACGTAGTTGGCGTCTGCGAAGTCAGCGCCGCTATACCCCGAACCCCTTCGGCCCAGGGATGACGACGGTCGGATCGTCGAGCGTGGCGAGGATGTCGCCGATCGCCGCCGGGCGGTAGTCCCACACGTCGACTCCGGCGTTGACCACGGGCCCGAGCTTTCGGAAGACTCCGTGAACGTGTCCGCAGAGCCATTCGCCTCCGATACGTGGCGCGTCGATCTCGAGAACGACGCGGATCATGTCGTAGCCGCTCGGCAGATCGTCGGCGTCCGGGACGATGCCGGAGTAGATCGTCATGGGGGAGTGGACGCACCCGATCTCGCGGCCGCCCCGGCGGACGGAGAATGACGCATCCTTCGGAACGACGCGGTCGAAGACGCGTTCGTACCGCTCCGTCGGAAGACGGTCGTGGTTTCCAAGCAGCAGAATCTTCGTATCGCCGTGAAGTTGCCTCGTGATCTTCCGGAGCTCGTCCTCGTCGTCACGTTCCCCCCAGAGGTAGTCTCCCAGGAAGATGACGGTCGCGCCGCGCACGGGAACGGTTTCGTTGTGCCGTTCGATCAGGGCGCGCCGCAGCTCCGCAGTGTCTGCGAACGGGCGATTCTCGTACGCGAGCATGTTCCTGTGTCCGAAGTGGTGATCGGCGGCGAAATACGTCGCATCGCCGATATCGAGAACGGTGTTGTTCATGGGGCCTCCTTTTCGCAGTCGGTGATGAAGCGGCGCTGGATCGCTTTCTCCGTTTCTTCGAGAAAGAGCATTGTGAGACCGACTGGGGTGTTGGGTCTAGGAAATAATAGCACTCAGTGCTATTATTATTCCATGAGCCGAATCTTCAGCACGAAGAGCTTTTCGCATTGGATGCGCAAGAATGACATTGTGGATGCCTCGTTGGTCAAAGCGGTTGGAGAAATGGAAGCCGGCCTGATTGACGCTGAGCTTGGCGGCTCTCTCTACAAGAAACGAATCTCTCTTTCTGGAATGGGGAAACGGGGAGGCGCACGGACCATTATAGCAACTCTTTTTAAGGAGAAATGGTTTTTTCTCTACGGATTCAACAAAAACGAAAAAGCGGACATATCCGCCAAAGAAAAAAGGACGCTGGCAAAATTGGCGGAGCAGTTTTTGAGATACTCAGATGAGGAACTAAATAAAGTGATTCAGAAAAATATAATCAGGGAGGTGATACCATGAGCCGGATTCTTTCGGAAGTGCATGAAACCGCTCGGGATTTGCACGACATCGGACTCCTGTCGGATGATGACATGCACGAATTCGATGCCTTGTGTCTCCCCAGGATCCCGACCTATTCTGCGGAAAACATCAAGGCGCTCAGGTGTCGAACGAAGCTGAAGCAGACGGATCTCGCATCCCTCCTGAACGTCAGTGTCTCCACTTTGCAGAAATGGGAGACAGGAGCGAAAAAGCCTGTCGGGGCAGCTCGAAAGCTGCTCCATATCCTAGAAACAAAGGGACTCGTCGCGCTTCTGTAAGAAAACAGCCCCCGTGTTTTGAGGGGCTGTTTTCTTACGTCAACGTCCTTTCGCAGCTTCGCCGTCGGATCAACGGATCACTCGGTCGAGAAGAGCGTCAGGGAAATTCGGAACAGAAACGCGCTGCTCGACAAGGCGCTGACAGGAGTTGCACAATGACCGTCGAACATCGCGAATACGAACACTTCGTCAGAAGCATCGTTCGCGGGCGTCCATACGGCGAGCCGTTGCTCACCGGGGATGTCGTCAGGCTTTTTGTCAAACGGCGCCCGGAAATTCCGGTGGAACGGGCGAGAAAAATCGTCTACTGGGCGCTTGGGCGGCTCGTCAGGGACGATGTTGTACGACGATGCGCCAGAGGCGTGTACATCCGGACGAAACGGTACAGACTGGGAGACATGATCGATAAAACCGTCGGAATGACCCGCACGGAAGCCATGTCCCGGTTATTGACGAGGAGCAAATCCCGAATCATAGGATATGAGACGGTCCCTTCCCTCATGAACCGGATAGGGCTTTCTACGATGATGACACGACGTATCGACATCGCAACGAACAAATACCGAAGAATCATCCCTGAACGGGTGAACGTCATTGTTCACAAGCCCCCACTTACCGTCACTCCCGGAAATGTTCGATACCTTCAGGTCATCAGCATAATCAAAGGGCTCGAAACATGTCACGTCGACGCCGAAAACCCGCAGAAAATCGTCCGGAACATCATCAAAAGGTTTGGGCTCGATACCGAGGCGCTCAAAACCCTGTACGAAAAAATCCACGGCGACGGCTGGAAAAATGGATCTCCAACCGTCGCACGCATTCTCAATGGGGCGTGACGAAACCAAACGCCCGGAA
>CALMZW010000120.1 GCA_937870605.1 uncultured Synergistaceae bacterium | reverse complement strand
TCTATGGATTCTTCGGAATTTCCCGGCCGCCGCGAAAGAAAACGCTACGCGACCTTGACGACGCGAACGGCCTTGCCCGACGAGCGTTCGAGCGTTTCGGGCCGCAGGACGCGCACCCCCACGCGGATCGCGAGCGCCTCGTGGAGCTTCCGCGACGCATCCGCGCGCAGGGCTTCCGCCCCCTCGTCGTCCAGAAGGCGTTCGGACTCGCAGATCACCGACAGCTCCTTCATCCCCCCGCGCTCCGCGACTTCGAGGCAGTAGTTCAGCGAGAGCCCCCCGATCTTCGCCAGGGCCGCCTCCACCTGAGACGGGAAGACGTTGACGCCCCGGATGATGAGCATGTCGTCGTTACGCCCCGTCACGCGCGCGAGGCGCTTTCCGGCGCGGCCGCACGGGCACGGTCCGTCGACGAGCGACGCGAGGTCGCGCGTGCGGTAGCGGATCAGCGGGAAGGCCTCCTTCGTGAGCGTCGTGATCGCGAGTTCGCCCCACTGCCCGTCCGGGACGGGCATGTCGTCCTCGCCCAGAACCTCCATGAAGAAATGGCGGTCGTTGAAGTGCATCCCGGTCTTGTGCGGACATTCCATCGCGACGCCGGGACCCATGATCTCCGACAGGCCGTAGGAGTTGACGGCCGTCACGCCGAGGCGGCGTTCGATGACCTCGCCCATCTCGGGCGTCCACGCCTCGCCGCCGAGGATCGCGAGCCGCAGTCGCAGGCGGTCGCGCAGTCCCCGGCTTTCGACGATCTCGCTCAGGTGCAGCGCGTAGGACGGCGTGCTCGTGAACGCGGTCGTCCCCATGTCCTCCATGAGAAGGAGCTGGCGCTCCGTGAAGCCGCCGCCCGTCGGGACGACGGTCGCGCCGAGGCGTTCCGCGCCGTAGTGGAAGCCGAGCGCGCCCGTGAACAGGCCGTAGCCCAGGATGACCTGGAAGACGTCGCCCTTCGTGACGCCCGCCGTCGCGAGGCATTCGGCCATGCACTCCGACCAGACGTCGAGATCGCCCTTCGTGTAGGGGACGATCGTCGGCTTCCCGGTCGTCCCGGACGACGCGTGAATGCGCACGACGTCGTCGCGGGAGGCGCAGCACATCCCGAGCGGGTAGCTGTCGCGGAGATCCTGCTTCACCGTGAACGGGAGCTTCCGGAAATCGGCGAGGGACGCGATGTCGTCGGGGTATATCCCCGCGGCCTCCATCTTGCCGCGATAGACGGCGTTGTTCCTCCATACCCGCGTGACGACGTTCTTCAATGCTTCGAGCTGCTTCTCCACGATCGTTCCCTCCCTTTCCTTCCGATTTTTCGAAAACCCTGCGGCGAAAACGCATAAAAAAAGAGGGCCGGAATCCCTCCTGGGATCCCGGCCCTCTAAGGCGCACGACGTCTAAGCGTCGGCCCCCGGACCAGGTCCCACGCTCGCGTAATAATAGGAGAACACCATCTGGGACAGTTGAGTGGTTCGGGCGACGCTGATTGTATCCATAATGCACGCACCTCTTCAAGAAATTGGAGACATTCAACCACGAAACGGCGGATTCGTCAAGGGACGATTCGTCGCGGCGGCGAATCGGGCGCGGCGGGGGGCTATTCCGGCTGCGGCTCCGCTCCCGACGACGGCGCGATGATGACGACGCCGCACAGGATAAGGGCCGCCCCCGCGAGGGAGACGGGCGTCAGGCGCTCGCCGAGGAGGAGCGCCGAAAGGACGCACGCCGTCAAGGGTTCGCTGAGCGATACGACGTAGGCGTCCCGGAGGTAGACCAACCGGAGCCCGGTCGCGTAGAGGAACATCGGCAGGGCTTCCGTCAGGACGCCGAGCGCCGAGGCGACCGCGAAGCCGCGCGGCGTGAAGATCCAGGAAGGACCGAAGGCGATGATGACGGGGATGCCGATCGCAAGCGACGCGACGGTCGTGACGGTCGCCGTTTCGGCGGTGCTCAGGCGGGCGGCGAGCCGCTTCATCCCGAGCCCGAGGAACGCGTAGCAGAACGCCGCGACAAGGGCGAGCGCGGCGCCCGTCCAGTCGACCGACAGCCGCCCGGACGCTCCGCCCCCGAGCAGGAGGACGCACCCCGTAATCGCGACGAGCGTCGAGACGGCCCATCGTCCCGACAGGGGCTCCCGCTCGAAGAGCGCCCCGAGGACCCCCGCGACGATCGGGGAGGCCCCGATGGCGATCATCGACCCGATCGAGACGCCCGTGAGCCTGATGGCCGTGAAGAAGGCGAACTGGTAGCCCATGACGCCCGCCACCGTGATGAGCAGCGGAACGAGCGGCGTCCGGCGGAAGGCGGACACGATGCTGTCCCCCTTCACGAGCATGTACCCCGCCAGGAAAACGCCCGCGAAGACGACGCGCACGGCCCCCACGGTAAGCGGATGCGCCCCTTCGGGAGCGAAGGCCTGAAGGATGCCGCTCATCCCCCAGCTCATGCTCGACATCATGACGAAAAGCATTCCCCTGATCCGATCCGCGTTCCCGTTCACCGTCAATCGCCGCCTTTTTGTATTCGCCTGATGGATTATAGGCAGCGCGGGCGGTTCTGTCACGGCCGATGTTATCCGGCCGGTCAGTCCATGCTCCGGACGCGCACCTTGACGCCGCTGTCCCGGAGTAGGTCCGCAATCTTCCGGACGTCGGTCTGCTCGTAGTGGTACGGGTAGAGGATCTTCGGACGGAACGCCAGTGCGGCGTCGGCGGCCATTTCGGGCGACATCGTGTAGGGCAGGTTCATCGGCAGGAAGGCGATATCGATGCCGGAGAGCGCCCTCATCTCCGGCGTGTTTTCGGTGTCCCCGGCGATGTAGACGGTCGTGTCGCCGAAGGTCAGGATGTAGCCGTTGCCTTCGCCCTTCGGATGGAAGGCGACCCCGTTCGGACGCCTGTTGACGATGTTGTAGGCGGGCACGGCCCGGACCGGAAGCCCGAGAACGGTCGCGGAGTCGCCGTTTTTCATCGCCGTTCCCCGGCCGAGGGCTTTGGCGCACTTCGGGGAGAGGATGAACTCCGTTGCGGGCGTCGCGATCCGCTTGATCGCGGACCGGTCCAGATGGTCGAAGTGTTCGTGCGTGATGAGGATCGCATCGGCCTTCGGCAGCGCGGCGTAGTCCGCCACCTCTCCGTACGGATCCGCGTGGAGAATCCTGCCGCCGAACGAAAACACGAGCGACGCGTGGCCGATAAAGGTGATCCCAAGTTCTCCGGCCGACGTCGGGAAGGCATCCGTCTCGTAGGGCGGATCCGCCGAAGCCGGGGACGCCCGCAACGCTTCGAGCATAGCGAGCGCAGCGAGCGTCAGGAGAACGACGCACAATACAGCGATCTGGTTCAAACGATCTCCTCCATAGGAATAGAAGTGCTTTTTCGCATCTTGGCGCTGCAATGCGGACATTCCGGTCAAGCGGACGACTCCGCAAAAAATCGTCCCCCGCTTTCGGACGAGGGACGATTCCGGCCTGTTCAGGTTCCATCCGCGCCGGCGGGGGTGCGGTTACTCCATCTTCCGGACGCGGACCTCGATGCCGCTGCCGGCCAGAAGCTCTTCCAGCTTCCGCGCATCCGTCCTGCCGTAGTGGTAGGGGTACACGATCTTCGGACGGAACGCCCGGGCCGCGTCGGCGACCATTTCGGGCGTCATCGTGTAGGGCAGGTTCATCGGCAGGAAGGCGATCGTGATGCCGGTGAGCGCCTTCATCTCCGGCGTGTTCTCGGTGTCTCCGGCGATGTAGACGGTCGTGTCGCCGAAGGTCAGGATGTAGCCGTTTCCCTCCCCCTTCGGGTGGAACGGTTGCCCCGTGTCGCGCTTGTGGATGATGTTGTACGCGGGCACGGCCCGGAGGGGAATCCCGAGGACGGTCGTCGTTTCGCCGTTCTCCAGCGCCGTCCCCTTGCCGTAGGCTTCGGCGCTTTTGCGGGAGAGGATCAGCTCCGTGTCGGGCTTCAGGATGGTCCCGAGCGCGGCCCGGTCCAGATGGTCCTGGTGCTCGTGCGTGACGAGAACGGCGTCGGCCTTCGGCAGCGCCGCGTAGTCGGCCGTCTTGCCGTACGGATCGACGTGGATGATCTTTCCCCCGAACGCGAGGATGAGCGACCCGTGCCCCAGAAACGTGATCTTCAGTTCCCCCGCGGAGGTCGCGAAGACATCCTCCTCGAAGGCCTGTCCCGCTGTAGCCTGATTGGGCCACAAAAACCCAAAGACCGAAAGCGCAAGAGCGCAGACACACAACACGGCGATCTGATTCATCGGCATCTCCTCCTTCAAACGCATCGTTGTGATGTTCTGTATCATGCTACCGCGATTCAGGGCGTCCGGTCAAATCCCCGAACGGGAAAAAAAGGGCCGCCCCGTCCGCGAGGACGAGAGACGGCCCGGAGAAAACGGAGCCCTACATGCCGACGGGAGCGCCGGGCCCCAGAGGAATGCCGAAGAAGTACCACACGACGAGCATCAGCGTCATCCCGACCATGAACGCCATCGAGTAGGGCATGGCGAGCGAGATGACCGTTCCAATGCCGACGGGGGGATCGGACTCCTTCTTGTACTGTTCGAGCAGGCCGATAATGACCGGGACGTAGTACGACAGCGGCGAGATGATGTTCGTCGTCGAATCGCCGATCCGGTAGGCCACCTGCGTCAGTGCGGGCGAGAAGCCGACGAGCGAGAACATCGGCACGAAGATCGGGGCGAGGATGAGCCACTTCGCCGAGCCGCTGATCATGAAGAGGTTGATGAACGAGCAGAGCAGGATGAAGAGCACGAGCAGCGGGATGCCGCCGAGGTTCAGCGCCTTGAGGCCTTCGGCGCCCTTGACCGAGAGGATCGTCGTGAGGTTCGATATGTTGAAGAGGTAGACGAAGCAGGCGGCGGGCAGCGCCACGACGAGGAAGCTCACGGCGCCCGACATTCCCTTCTGCATGAGCTTCGGGATGTCCGACGCGGTCTTGATCGTCCCCGCGCCGATGCCGTAGGAGCTTCCCACGACGAAGAAGATCGCGAAGAGGATCGCCACGATGCTCGAGAGCAGCGGCGATGTCGGAACGAGCGTTCCCTTGTCCGATCGGAAGAACGATCCCTGCGGGATGGTGAGATAGAGCAGCAGGCCGACCATCAGGATCAGCGCGACCGTCGCGTAGCGGAGTCCGCGTTTTTCTGCGGGCGTCACGGCGTGTTCCTTGAGGAAGGACTCGTCCTTCACGGAAACGTCGTCGCCAAGCACCCTGACCGTGAAGCGCTCCGTGACCCACGTCGTGAGAAACGTCAGCACGACGGTCGCGGCGATCATGAAGTACCAGTTGATCAGCGGGTGGGTCGCCCCGGCGACGTTCATGCCCTTCGCGGCCGATTCGGTGATTCCCGCGAGCAGCGCGTCCGTTCCGGCGACGAAGAGGTTCGCCGTGAAGCCGCCCGACGCCGCCGCGTAGCCCACGATGATCCCGACCCACGGATTGCGTCCGAGGGCCTTGAAGACCGCGCCGCCGATGACCGGCGTGAAGATGATTCCCGCGTCGGAGGCGAGGTTCGCGTTGATGCCGACCAGCGCGAGCGTGGCCGTGACGAGGTAGGACGGCGCGCCGAGGATCGTCCGGCGCATGAGCGCTGAGATGAATCCCGTCTGTTCGACGAGGCCGATGCCGAGCGTCATCGTCATGATGAGGCCGAGCGGCGCGAAGCTCACGTACGTCTTGACGAAATCCGCCATGAACGTCCGCATCGCCTTGAAGCTCATGAGGTTGAGGACCGCGACGGTGACTTCCTTCGGGGCCTCGCCCGCCTTGCTGGACGCGGCGAGGTACTTGACCGAGACGCCCTTCTGGGACAGGTAATAGGACAGGCCGATGACGATGGCCGAGAGAATGACAAAGAGCCAGAACGG
>CALMZW010000119.1 GCA_937870605.1 uncultured Synergistaceae bacterium | reverse complement strand
CAGAGGCCAACGCTCTCGCGGAACTTTTCGACGGCTTCGCCGGCCATATCCCGGGCAAGAAGCGCTCGTCCCTCTTCCCGCAGCCGTCCGGCCGCCTGGAAGTTCTTCCTTCCCTCGGTCATCGAGAGAAGTTCGCCCTTCGCTTCCTCCGATTCGGCATCCAGCCGCAGCGCCTCTTCGACACGGGCGACGGCGCCGTCAAGGTCGCCCCGTTCCCAGAGAGCGCGCGCCTCATCGATCTTCGCAAGCGCATTTCGTAGGGCGGCCGCCCGGGCGTCCGCCGACGCGACCTCCTTGTTCAGCGTGTCCAGCCCCGGAAGCGGATCAAGCTGAACCTCGAGGTCCATGGATCCCGGAAGCGCCGGCAAATCCATCGCGCTTCCGGAACGGGCCGACACGGCCGCATCCGCGGACACAAGATCCGGAAGGACCGGTTCCTCCACCGCACGCGCCGGGAACGTCGGCGCAAACACCGCGAGAGCCGCCGCCATCGTCAGAAACAGGTACGTCTTCTTCGTCATCGCCGCTCCTCCTTGCGAATCGCCTGGGGTTTGGAAACAAGAACATGTTTTCGGGATACTTCACATGTTTATTATACTCACTCGAAGGCCGGGAAGGTAAAAAAAGAGAGAGCCGATCGCGCCGGCCCTCTCCCGCGTTCCGTTCAGTTCCGTCCCGTTTTCGCGACCATCCAGTTCCAGGCGATGCCGCACAGGCCCGCGACACAGTCCTGAAGGATGTCCTCGTCAACCTTGAACCGGGGGTTGTGATGCGCCGCGTCCGTCCCCTTCGCCGGATCGGCCATGCCGGCGAAGAAGAACGTTCCGGGAATCCGTTCCTCGTAATAGCTGAAATCCTCCGAGCCCATCGCGACAGGAGTCTCGACGACCCGCTCCGCGCCGAACAGATCCGAGAGCGTATTCTTCGCGAGTTCCGTCATCCCGGGTTCGTTCACCGTCACGGGGTAGATGGGGGTGTAGACCATAGTCGCCTTGCACCTCGTCGCCGCGCAGATGCCGTCGGAAATCCGCTTCATGCGTCCTTCCATCGAGGCGCGGACGTCCGGACTCGTCGACCGCACGCAGCCGGTGATCTTGGCGGTTTCGGGAATGATATTCGGCGCCGTTCCGGATTCGATCTTGCCGATGCTCAGGACGGCCGTATCGAGAGGATCGATCTCGCGGCTTATGATGGTCTGCATGGTCGTAATGATCGTCGCCGCCGCGATCGTGGGATCGAAGACCTCCTGCGGACGTCCGCCGTGCCCCCCCTTGCCCGTCACGGTCAGTTCGAACACGTCGGCCGAAGCCATCATTCCGCCGCTTCGGAGTCCGAAGACGCCCGACGGAAGCGACGACCAGACGTGGAGCCCGATGATCGCGTCGACGCCGTCAAGCGCGCCTTCGGCGATCATGTGCTTCGCCCCCGAATTGAGGCCCGATTCCTCGGCGGGCTGGAAGATCAGCCGGACTCTTCCCGGAAGATCCTCTCTCACCTTCGAGAGGATCGACGCGACGCCGAGAAGGATCGCCGCGTGCGCGTCGTGTCCGCACGCGTGCATCACGCCCTTGACCGTCGAGCGAAACGGGACGTCCGATTCCTCTTCGAGAGGCAGCGCGTCGATATCCGCGCGGATGGCGATGCACGGACCGGGGAGGTGCGAATTCAGATCCGCGGTCACGCCCGTATCCCCTCCGCCGAATCCGACCTTGATGTTCTCGAAGTTCATCTCCCGGAGACTCTTCTCGATGAAGAGCGTCGTCTCGCGCTCTTTCCAGAAGAGTTCCGGATTCGCGTGAAATCTTCTGCGGTTGGCGATGACGTCCGGGGCTATCGCTTCCGCCATTCTGGCGAATGTCTGAAGATCCATTGTCCGGTTCACCTCGTATTCACAGGATAGGGTGCTTGCTGTTCATTTCAATGGCTGCGGGTCGTTCCCTACGCAGAACGCCCGATGATCTCGTCTTCCACCGGGTTCGAAAGTGTCCCGATCCCTTCGATCTCCACGCGCGCGACGTCCCCATTGGAGAGCGGCCCGACGCCCGAGGGCGTCCCCGTGATGATGACGTCGCCAGGGAGAAGCGTCATCACCTGCGTGACGAACTCCACGATGACGGGCACGGGAAAGATCAGATTCGCCGTCGACGAATGCTGGACGAGCGAATCGTTGCGCCACATGCGGATTTCGAGGTTCGACGGATCGAGCCCCGCCACGATCCACGGCCCGAGCGGGGCGAAGGTATCGAACGACTTGGCGCGCGTGTACTGGACATCCTTCGACTGCAGATCCCGCGCGGTCACGTCGTTGGCGCACGCATACCCCAGGATGAAGTCGTCCGCGTCGTCGCGCGACACGTGGCGAGCGGTCCGTCCGATGACGATCGCCAGCTCCGCCTCATAGTCCACGCGCTTCGATATCGCCGGCCTCAGGATGGGGTCTCCGTGGGCGATGACGGCCGTCGACGGTTTCAGGAAAAGCAGCGGTTCTTCGGGAAGTTGCAGTTTCATCTCCGCCGCGTGGTCCCGGTAATTCAGCCCCAGGCAGACGATCTTGCCCGGTCGCACCGGGGGAAGGTACCGGTCGATTTCCGCGACGGCGCAGACGGGATCTCCGAGTCCCCATTTGTCCATGATGTCTCCGTGCAGCTCCCGGATAACGTCCCCGTCGGTCACGATCCCCTCGTAGCGGCGGCCGTTCCGTTCAAAACGAAGATACCGTACAGTCATGTCCGTCCCTCCAGACCAGTCGAATGTGCGTTTCGCACTGATTGTACTCAAGAAACGCGGAAACCGCCACGTTTCCCGTGCTACCATTAGGAAAAGTGCTGGAGGTGGTTCTGTGGGATCCAAAGTGTACGCCGTCCGCAGGGGACGACGGACCGGACTCTTCGCGACGTGGGACGAGTGCCGCGCGCAGGTGACCGGCTTTGCGGGCGCCGAATTCAAGAGCTTCCCGACGCGGGAGCAGGCCGAAGCGTATCTCGGCGAGGCGCCTTCGGAGGTTCTCGTGACCGGCGATTCGCCTCCGTCGCCGGCCGGAGGCGAAATGATCGCCTATGTTGACGGAAGTTTCGACGCGAAGACGCGCGTTTACGGCGCGGGCGCGATCGTGTACTGGGAGGGCGGCGTCGAACGCCTCCGGCGTTCGGGCGCCGATCCGGACCTGGCGGCCATGCACAACGTCGCGGGAGAGATCCTGGCGGCCATGGCGGCCGTGGAGTTCGCGAAGGCCCACGGGGCGCGGCGCATCGTGATCCATCACGACTACGAAGGAATCGCGCGCTGGCCCCGGGGAGACTGGAAGACCGGGCGGACGGGGACGAAGGCGTACGCGGACGCGATGCGGGAGGCCGGCGCATTCCTGAAGATCGAGTTCGTGAAGGTGCTCGCGCATTCGGGAAACCCGTGGAACGACGAGGCGGACCGTCTCGCGAAGGAAGCCGTCGCGGAGGGAATCGGCCGGATCTGATCGCAGCGTCTCCGAAGAACGATTCGGCGGCGTTTCCCTGCTACAATGTTTTCGCACCCGTCGGTGCGTCAGCACGAAACGAAGGAGGCCGGAACATGCAAAGCACATCTGTGGAATTCTACCATTTCAGCGGCTCCGGAAACACGTTGCTCGTCGCGGAGGCCATGGCCGCGGCGTTCCGGCGCCGCGGCGTCCCGGTCGCGGGACACAGGATCGAAAAGGGGTTCGCCGGGATCGAACCGGGGCAGTGTCTGGGGATCGCCGCAACGGTCGCCTACTTTTCGACCTACCCGTTCGTCTGGAGGTTTCTGGAATCGCTTCCCCCTTCGCCCCGAACGTCGGACGGAGCGGGCGTCGAGGTCTTTTACGCCGGAACGATGGCCGGTTTCGCCGGCGGAGCCGTCGGCTCGATCCGGAAGATCCTGACCGACAAGGGCTATCGTCCGATCGGAGCGAAGGTCTTCCTGATGCCGTCCAACTATCACAATGTCGCGATCGACCGTTCCGCGAACGAACGCCGGGCGTCCAAGGCCCGGGCGGACGCCGCCTCATTCGCGGACGATATCGCCGAGGGACGCGCCGCGTGGGGACGCATCCCCGTCGTTTCGGACATCGTCGCATCGCTCGCCCGGCGCGAGTGGGGCCCCAGGGGATTCCGGAAAAAATTCCGGCTCTTCTTCGACCGCGCGAAGTGCGTCAATTGCGGGCTCTGCGCGGAACTCTGCCCCATAGGGAACATCTCCCTCGATCCGGACGGAACGCCGCAGATGGGCGATCGCTGCGAATACTGCCAGCGGTGCGTCTCCTTCTGTCCGGAGCATGCGATCGGAATCCCCGGCGCGACGCATCAGCAATATCGTTCCGTCACGCTCGAAGCCGTCCGGAGCGGGACGCTCGGCCTTCCGGAAGAGGGAGGGGACGCACGGTGACGTCGAAACTCCGGATCTACATCGAACGCCCGATGTCCTCCGCCTGCTGAAGCAACTTCATGTACGGGGAGGAGGAAATGCGTTCCTTTCCGATGCAGGCCGCCCGTGTGGCGGTCGGGGCGTTGCTCCGGCGTGTCCGCGAGCGTTTCGGCGACCGGTTGCGGGTCGACCTGATCGATCCCCGGTGTGCTTTTTTTCTGTTCGATCTCATCCGCTTCAACGTGCGGGCGACGGAGGCGACGTGGGTGCTGGACGGCCGGCTCCTGTTCCGGGGCGTCCCGGAAGAAGGCGCGCTTCTTTCGGAACTCGAACGCAGACTTTCGCCCGAAGCGGACGGGAGCGTGTGACATTTTTCATGCCCTGGGAAACGCTTCTCCTCGACTGGTGCGTGTTCGCCGTCCTCCTCGTCCTCCCGGCGCTGATCGTCCGGACGCTGCGTGAAAGGAAGCGCCGCCGGTGATTCTCTCGCAGGCGGTGGGAAATCTCATCGCGTTCGGCGTCTACGCCATCCTGCTCGTCGTGCTCGCGGGGCAGGCCTTCACGTGGAACGAGAACCGGACGCGCTTCTATCTCGCCGGACGAAATCTCGGACTCCGCGCCTCGCTCTCGACGTTCTGCGCGACGTGGATGAGCGCCGCGTCGCTCGTGGGGTACACGCTCTGGTTCTATCGCGACGGATACGTCGCGTTCACGGGTTCGGTCAACGGGTGGATGCTCGGGCTGCTCGCGCTGCCGTTCGCCGTGATCCGCCTCCGGAAGAGCCGCGCGCTCTCCCTGCCCGAATGGCTCGCGTCCGAGTACGGGGACATCCGCCTCCGGACGCTCGGCGCCTCGGCGCTCCTTCTCGCGTACGTGTTCTACATCGTCACGCAGTTCCAGGCGTTCGGGGGGATCGTCTCCCACATGCTCGACATTCCCTCGTGGGTCGCGTCGCTGCTGGTCTACCTCTTCGTGCTCTACACCACGTTCGGGGGACTTGCGTCCGTCGCGTCGAGCGATGAGATGAACCTCGCCCTCATCCTCATCGGCGTGACCGTTCCGGCCGTCTACATGCTCGGACGCCTCGGGAACCCCATCGAACTGCACCGCTCGTTCGCCGCGCTCGGCCCGGACCTGATGCGTCCGTTCGGAACCGAAAGGCCGACGTTCATCTTTCCGATGATGCTCGCCTGGGGGCTCGGCGTCGCGGCCAACCCGCAGTACGCCATCCGCATCATGTCCGCCTCGTCGCGCCGGACCGCCTATTCCATGCTGGTCCTCGCCCCGCTGATCGTGGGCTGGATCTACGTCTGCCTGACGCT
>CALMZW010000118.1 GCA_937870605.1 uncultured Synergistaceae bacterium | reverse complement strand
CGTCGTCGATGCAGAACCCCTGTTCCCGGATTTTCTCGAGGTGCGACCGCAAATGGAGCAGGTCCGTGACCGTCTTTTCCGTATACCTTTCGAACGGGCCGTCACCGAGAAGCCGGGACACCTCATGGTCCGAAAGCGAAGCGAGAAGCACCTTTCCGAGCCCGGTGCAGTACAGCGGCATCGCCTTTCCGACCGCTAGGTCGACCCGGATCGTCGCCTGACTTTCGATCTTGTCGATGTATACGACGCAACCGCCGTCGCGCACGGCGAGATTGACGGCTTCGCCGGTCCGCTCCGCAAGTTCCGTCATGAACGGATACGCCTGTCGCCGAAGGCCGAGACGCCGGACGACGTTGCTGCCGATTTCGAAGATCTTGAAACCGTTCCGGTATTTTCTGTTCTCCGGGTTTTGAAGGACGTAGTTTCGGGTGCGAAGCGTCGAGACAAGACGATGAACGGTGCTCGGCTCAAGGGCGAGCAGCACGCTCATCTCTCCTATCCCGAGTTCGCCGTGAATATCGAGGATTTCAATGATGGCAAGGGCTCGTTCAACCGATTGGACGCCGCCGGATTCCCGTTGCTTCAAGGGTGCGCCCCCAATTATTCCGCAATACGGAATGTTATTATGAGCTATGGAATTTAGTATAGTGTGCGTATGAGAACATGTCAAAGAAAACCGATGATCGCCGTAAATCTCCGGACGAACGCGCAAAAAAACGCGGGGAATGCATCCCCCGCGTTTATATTTCGTATGTTATTCGATTGTCTGCTCCGTTACGAAACCCGTCACCGAAAGAATGAACTTCCGCTCGTGTTCTTCTCGGGACAGGTAGAGAACCCATGGAGTGCAGGATCCGTCCGAGAAGAAGTAGCACTGCGGCGGATCGGCCCTCCAGCCGGAATCCGCGGGTAGCCACCGGAGAGGCGTCTCTTTCCATCCCGCAGCCTCGCGGGAAATCCTCTCACAGACAATTCGCCTGTCTACAACGCGCAATCGCATTGTTCCTTCGTCTGCTGTTCTGTCCTGTATCTCCTGAATCGCCCTGCCGAGAAGAAATTCCGGGGCGGGGGTGGAAAGGACGAGTTTCGGAACCACCATGGAAGCGAGAATTCCTATTATCGCAACGACAACGACAAGCTCGACCATCGTAAAGCCATTGGGACGGCGGCAAAAAAGGAAACGCCATTGTTTTCCGAAACTCATCGAAACGCCGCAGGGGAAATGCTTCACGGATTATTCCCAGTTTGTAATATCTTTCCCCTTGTCTTCTCCGCCCTCCTGGCCATCGGTCCCGGTGCTGAAAAGATCGAATTCGCCGTGTTCGCCGGGAGAACGATAGACAAAGGGACCGCCCCACGGATCGATCGGGACTTTCTTCATGTATCCGCCTTCGCGGTACTTTCGCGGTTCGGGCGTCATCGACGGTTTCTGAACGAGCGCGTCGAGCCCCTGTTCCGTGCTCGGGTAGAAGCCGTTGTCGAGCTTGAACATATCGAGCGCCTGTTCGATCTCCTTGATCTGAACCATTGTCGCCGTTCTCTTCGCCTCTTCACCCTGTCCGACGACCTTGGGCACGACGAGCGTCGCAAGCAATCCGAGGATGACGACAACAACGAGCATTTCAATCATCGTGAAACCCGTGCGTTTTTTTCCGAGCACGAAACCCCACCTCCATCAAAGTCTTGTTTCATTATACCGGCGAAACCTGTAACGCTCAGCGAATCAGGCTCGAAAGATTGAAAATCGGAAGCAGGATGGAGATAACGACAAAACCGACCGAGACCGCAAGCGAAAGGACCATGACCGGTTCGATCAGGCTGGTGAGCCGTTCGAGCTGTCCTTCGGCGATTTCCCAGTTGTTCTGGGAAACGTT
>CALMZW010000117.1 GCA_937870605.1 uncultured Synergistaceae bacterium | reverse complement strand
GGAGAAGAGATGCAGCTTGTTGATATCCACGCCCCGCGCGGTGCGCCGGGGATACGGAAAGCCTGTCGGGGCCGCCAGAGTCTGAATTTCCGCGACGAGCGGCGTGTTTCCCTCGACGGCGACCGTCAGCGCGACGCCGGGAACGGACAATTCCGCCTTGTTCCAGAAGAGGCCGCTCATGTCGCGAACCGGAGACAGTCCCGCTTCCGTCATCTCGAAAACGGCCATTTCGTCCGTGCTTCCGAACCGGTTCTTCGACGCCCGCAATGTCCTGTTCGGTGAATATTCCTCTCCGGAAAAGGAAAGCACGACATCCACCATGTGCTCCAGAAGCATCGGCCCCGCGATGCGTCCCTCTTTCGTGATGTGTCCGACGAGGACGACCGGTATTTCGTGCTTCTTCGCCTCTTCCAGCACACGGGACGCGACCGCCCGCACCTGGTTCGGCGTTCCGGGCCAGCCGGCCTCCTCCGCCCGCATCGCCTGCACGCTGTCGACGACGACAAAGGCGTGCCCGGGCATATATTCGAGCGCCGACGAAAGATCGGTATCCCCGATCACGTCGAGTCCGCTTTCCACCGCGTTCAGCCTTCGCGCCCGCAACGCCACCTGGGACGTCGACTCCTCGCCGGAGATATACAACACGTTCGCGCCCGAACGGGCAAGATAACCGCTGACCTGCAGAAGCAGCGTCGACTTCCCGATTCCGGGCTGTCCTCCGAGAAGCGCCACGCTTCCCGGAACGAATCCCCCTCCGAGAACCCGGTCGAATTCTTCGATCCCGGAAGAAATCCTTTCCGGGGAACGCACGTCGACGACATTCGTCACACGGGCCGAATTCGCGCGATCCGACGAAGGCGTGCGCGGCGCTTCCCGGACGGCCAGCGATCCCCAGGCTCCGCACGAAGGACACTTCCCCGCCCAGATCGTCACTGTGTTGCCGCATTCGGAACATACGTACATTTTGGCGGTCTTTTGCGCCATCCGTCTTCTCCATTCCGGTCGCGTAGATTCCCCGAAAAAATTGTATCCCCCGCACTTCACGATGTCGAGACGCTTTACAGAAGCGGGAAGGGGGTGCTATCATGCGTCGCGTGTGAAACAAATTATGCTAGCATGCTAAAGTGATAAAGGACGTGACGCGATGCTTCGTTTCAAATCGTTCCATGACATGCTATCACAATCCCTCCGTTCCGATGTATTGCAGTCGCATATCGACCGGAACCGCGTCGGGAGGAGACCATGAACCGAATTCCAAAAGGGTGCGTCAGCTACGGCGCGGAACTCGGCGGCGCGCTCGAACTCTGTCGCGCGTCCTTCATGGAGCGCTTCGGCGCGTACGGATATGTCCCGTTCTTCCCTTCGGGGCTTCAGCTTCTCGAATCCTCATGGGAGATGCTGCCGCCGTCTTTCCGGAAGCGGCTTCTCCTTGTCACGTCCCCGTTCGGCGAACCGTGCTGTCTCCGGCCGGACATCACGCTTGCGGTCGTATCGTCCCTGGCGTCGGGCATGAAGGGCGCGGGGAGGCCGAGGCGGATCTGTTACGCCGACCGCGTCTACAAAAAACCCGAAGGGCAGGACGCTCCCGTGGAAACCTACCAGCTCGGAGCCGAACGCCTCGGCTGGGACGGCGAAGGCGCGGACATGGAGATGATCGTTCTGCTTATCGGCGCGCTCGAAAGCATGGGGCTCGTCGACATCACCATCGCCCTCGGAGACGTCTCGATCATGAGGACCGCGATGAACCGGACGGGAAGCGCCTCCGCGGGGCTTGTCGACGTGTTGCAATCCGGATCCCTGACGGATTTCCTGACGCTCGTGGACTGCGCGGACATACCGGACTATTCGCGGCGGATCCTTCGGGAGCTTCCCTTCTTGAAAGGAAACGGCGACGTCCTCGACGAGGGAGCGAAGATCTTCGACGATCCCGAGCCCTTCCGAAACCTGCGAAGTCTGTACGACGGGCTCGTTTCGCTCGGATACGGCGACAGGATCGTCCTCGACCTGGGGCTCGCGCGGGAACTCGGATATTACAGCGGTCCCGTATTCGACGTGTACGCGCCGGATTCGGGCGTTCCGATCGGCGGAGGCGGACGCTACGACGCCCTGCTCCAGCGGTTCGGCGTCCGGTCGCAGGCCGTGGGGTGCGCGATCAACCTCGAAAGGAGCGTGATCGACGCGGTCTCGCGCGAGAAGGACGAACCGCTCGTCGCGTGGGGCGGAGGCGTCCCTCGCGAACGCGCTTTCCTGGCAGCGGAACGGCTTCGCCGGTCGGGAATCCGCTTCGAGATGAGCTGGTGCGATGACTCCGCCGCCTCGATGCGCGACGCGAGAGAAGGCGGACAGCGATGGTGGACGGACCTGAGCGGCGATGAAGTCATCGACCTCGAACGCGGCGGATCGGTCGGTCTCGCCTCGTGGTCGAAGGGGCGACGCACATGCTGACGTTCGTTCTGCCGACCGGGCGTGTCCTCCAGGACGCGATCGCGCTGATCGAGGCCGCCGGGCTCCCTGCGGGCGGGCTTTCCTCCATCGGCCGGCGACTTGTCCTCGAAGACAAAGGCTTCCGGTTCATCCTCGCGAAACCAATGGATGTCCCGATGTATATCGTCTCGGGCGTCGCGGATCTGGGACTTGCGGGAAGCGACGTTCTGATGGAAACGGGAGCCCCGCTCGTCGATCTCGCGGATACCGGAAGGGGCGTCTGCCGCATGGTTCTCGCCGCGCCGCACGATCAGTGCATCGGCGAATGCTCCGGAGCTTCGGGAGACGCTCCGGAACGTCTCCCGCGAAACGGGCGCGAACGAATCGGCGGCGTTCCGTGGATTCGCGTCGCCACGAAATATCCCGGAATCGCCGACCGCTACTTCTCCTCCCGGGGCATCCAGGCGGAGATCATTCATCTGAACGGCTCCGTCGAACTGGCTCCCCGGCTCGGCATGAGCGAGTGCATCGTCGATATCGTCCAGACGGGAAGCACCCTCGCCGCAAACGGACTCGTCGAACGCGCGACGATCTGCCCGGTGTCGCTCCGGCTCGTCGCAAGCAAACGAAGCGTCGTTCAGCGGCAACGGGAGATCCGCAGCATTCGCGAAGCAATGACCGCGCAGGGAAAGGGTGTGGATCGATGAGCGCAACGATCGAGCGAACGACGAAAGAAACATGCATCACGCTCTCGCTGGACGTCGGCGGCGGAGGCGATGTGGAAACCGAAATCGCGATCCCGTGCGGCTTTCTCCGGCACATGCTGGAACTTCTCGCGTTTCACGCCGGGTGGCGTTTGAATGTCCGGGCCGATGGAGACACGGATGTCGACGCGCATCACCTGACCGAGGACATCGCGATCTGCCTCGGGCGGGCGTTTCTCGAAGAATGGACGTTCGCGGAACGCACACGGTACGGCTGGTGCGCGCTTCCGATGGACGGAAGCTGTGCGCTCGTCTCCGTCGATCTCAGCGGCCGCGGAGGCTTTCACTTCGACGACGCCTTCCCGGCGCAAAAATGCGGCGACTTCGACATGGAACTGATCGCGGAATTCTGGACCGCATTCTGCCGCGAGGCGCGAGTCACGGCTCACGCGCGCTTTCTCGCGAAGGACAACGCCCATCACATGGCGGAGGCGCTTTTCAAGGGAATGGGCCGGGCGCTGCGCCAGGCGCTCGTTTCGTCGGACACGGCATCGACGACAAAGGGGGTTCTCCTATGATCGGAATCATCGAATACGGCGCGGGAAACACCGGAAACGTCCTGCGGGCCCTGTCGCGACTCGGCGTCGCGTCCCAGCTGCTCGAAACGCCGGACGATCTCCGCAACGCGACGACATTGCTTCTGCCCGGCGTCGGCGCGTTCGGTCCGGCGATCGAGCGACT
>CALMZW010000116.1 GCA_937870605.1 uncultured Synergistaceae bacterium | reverse complement strand
GCTGCTTCTGATCACGCACGACCTCGGGATCGTGGCGGAGATCTGCCAGGACGTCGCGATCATGTACGCGGGACGTCTCGTGGAGTATTCGGATATCCGCAGCCTCTACGGCCACCCCATGCACCCGTACACGCAGGGTCTGTTCAACGCGGTGCCCAACCTCGACAGCCCGCTCGGCGGGAAGCTCGCCGTCATTCCGGGGCTTCCGCCCGATCCGACGGACCTTCCGAAGGGGTGTTCCTTCTCGCCGCGCTGCCCGTACGCGCAGGCCGTCTGTCATGAGAAGGCGTGCGGCATGCGCGAGGTCGCGCCGAACCATTTCGTGGACTGCTACTTCCCGCTGGGCGTCGAAGGAGGACAACGATCATGAGCGAACGGACCGGAAACGCCGATGCCCTTCTCGACATCAGGGGCCTCAAGAAGTATTTCAACGTCCGCAAAGGCCTTCTGCACGCCGTGGACGACGTATCGCTGACGATCCGCAAGGGAAAGACGCTCGGCCTCGTCGGCGAGTCCGGATCCGGCAAGTCGACGCTCGGACGGGTCGTCATCGGCCTGATCGAGGCCACGGCCGGCGAGGTCTTCTTCCACGGAGAGGACACGCTGAAGTTCACGGCCGAACAGCGGAGCGTCTTCCGGACGCAGGCGCAGATCGTCTTCCAGGATCCCTTTTCGTCCCTGCACCCGCGGATGTCCGTTGCCCAGCAGATTTCGGAGCCGCTGCGGATCAACAACGCGTGCCGGAACAAGAAGGAGATCGACGCGAAAGTCAAGGAGCTCATGGATACGGTGGGCCTCGCCGAACGCATCGCGACGTCCTTCCCGCACGAACTCGACGGGGGGCGCAGGCAGCGCATCGGCGTTGCGCGGGCGCTCGCGCTCGACCCGGAGTTCATCGTCCTCGACGAACCCGTGTCCGCGCTCGACGTGTGCATCCAGGCGCAAATCCTCAACCTGCTCCAGGAGCTGAAGAAGGAACGCGGCTACACCTACCTGTTCATCTCGCACAACCTGAGCGTCGTGCGCTACGTCTCCGACGAGGTGGCGGTCATGTACCTCGGGCAGGTCGTGGAGAAGGCCGACAACGTCGCGCTGTTCGGGAAGCCGATCCATCCGTACACGCAGGCGCTGCTTTCGGCCGTTCCGGTCGCGAAGCTCGACGCGAAGAAGGAGCGGATCCTGCTCGAAGGCGACGTTCCGAGCCCGATCGATCCCGCGCCGGGGTGCCGGTTCGCGGGGCGCTGCGCGTATCGCCAGGACGTCTGCCTGCAGGACAATCCGGTCCTGTCGGAGATCGAGCCGGGGCACTTCGTCTCCTGCCATTTCGCGGGGTTTCTGCAACGCCACGAGTAGCGATGGAAGAATCCGGGGAGGGAGCCGAACAGCTTCGCTGGTTTTGCGGCGTTCCGATCGCGACGAACGCCCTCATCCTGAAGGATCTGGCGTGGACGCTCGCGATTCTGGCGGGGGGCGCGGTCGCGTTCGTGCTGCTCGTTCAGCTTCTCGTCGGCCGGGCGGTCGGCGGGGCGCAGTTCCGCGTCGCGGCGACACTGGCATGCTACGTGGTCGGCTTCATTGCGGCGGCCTTTGCGATCACGGCGATTCCGCTCTTCGGGAACCACTACGTCGTTCTGTACCGCTTCTTCCCCGACTCGGTGTACTGCGAGAGCATGCGGGGACGCTTCTTCTCGTTCCGGAACGCGTTTCACATGCGCGCCTTTCCGGTCGAGCCGATGACGCGGCCGGGACGGAGCACGACGAAGGCGGTTCCGTGGGAACGGGTATTCCGCTTCGAGGCGGACGCGCGGCGTCGCGTGATCGTTCTCGGAGGCGCGAAGGGGACGCTGATGCGGGTCTATTGTCCCGACGGAGAGACGTACGAACGGGCGCTGGGCTGCGTCAGGGAACGGACGACGGGCGCGCGCCCTGCGGCTGCAGGAAGGAGAACGACATGAACGAATCGCTTGCGACACTGGTGCAACGGAAGGCCGACGAGGTCATTCAGTGGAGGCGCCGGATTCACGAGAACCCGGAACTCAGCTTCCACGAGACGGAGACCTCTGCGCTGATCGAGGAGAAGCTGCGCGCCTTCGGAGTGGACGTGATCCGCAGGATCGGCAAAAGCCAAACGGGAATCTGCGCCGAACTCTACGGGACCGCGGACGGGCCGAAGCGCTGCATCGGCATCCGCGCCGACATCGACGCTTTGCCGATCCGGGAGCAGTCGGGCGTTCCGTACGCCTCGAAGCGCGACGGCGTCTTCCACGGCTGCGGGCACGACTCGCACGCGGCCATCCTGCTCGGAACCGCCTGGCTTCTGAGCGACCTTCGCGATACGTTTTCGGGCTGCGTGAAGTTCTTCTTCCAGCACGCCGAGGAGGAGCTCGGCGGCGGGCGGGAGTTCATGGAGGCGGGCGTCATGGAAAACCCGCACGTCGACGGCGTCATGGCGCTTCACGCGCTTCCGGACATCTACGTCGGCGAGATCGGCGTCCGGGACGACTTCATGACCGCGGGCGTCGACCTCCTGAAGGTGACGGTCGAGGGGAAGCAGGCGCACGGCGGCTATCCGCACTACGGCGTGGACACGATCCTGGCCGCGTCGACCATCGTCACGACGCTCCAGAGCCTGGGATCGAGGGAGCTCGCGCCGACCGACTGCGCGTTCGTGACCTTCGGCCGCATCGAGGGGGGCATCTCGAACTCCTATATCGGCGGCCCGGTCGTCCTCGAAGGGTGCATCCGCTACCTCCGGAAGACGACGCAGGAACTCTTCCACCGCCGCGTGCGCGAGATCGCGACGGGCGTCGGAACGGCGCTCAAGGCGAACGTCACCGTCGAGATCACTCCGGAAATGATCCCGACCTGTGTCGATAAAACCTGGGTGGACCGCATCCGAAGGGTCTGCCGGGATGTGGCCTCCGTCGAACGCGTCATCGACCTGCCTTCTCCGGCGATGGGAGGTGAAGACTACGCGTACTATCTGGAGAAAGCGCCGGGAACCCTGTTCCGCCTTGGGGTCCGGACGCCGGGAGGTCCGCACTGTCCGACACATTCGATCAACTTCTATGTGGACGACCGGGCCGTCCCGATAGGCATGGAGGTTCTCGCCGCCGCGGCGCTCGACGCGCTCGCGCGGGGCTGAAGACCGCGAAACGCCGGAGATGCCGCCGGATTGGAATCTGCACGGAACTGCGCATCAGTATGAAACCCTATTCCAAGGAGTGATGGATTATGAAGGGAAAGTTGTTCGTACGGCTGTTTGTGGCGACAATGCTGCTTTTCGTTGCGGCGACCGGATTCGCCAAGAATATGGAGACCTTCACGCTGGGCCTTCCGGGCGACGCGAAGACGCTCGATCCGCACCAGGCCGTGGACACACTGTCGTTTATCGTCACGAAGCAGATCAACGAACCGCTCGTGACGGTCGACGGCAAGACGAAGCAGCTCGTTCCCGTTCTGGCCGAGCGCTGGGAGATCCTGGATCCCCAGACGTACAAGTTCTTCCTGAAAAAGGGCGTCAAGTTCCATAACGGCGAGGAGCTGACCGCGGAAGACGTCGTCTTCTCGCTGAAGCGCGCCGCGTCGAAGGATTCCCTGTACGCCAAGTCCAAGGGCAAGTACATCGATACCGACGGCTTCCAGATCATCGACAAGTACACCCTGATCGTCAAGACGCGCGGCCCCGTGGGCGGATGGCTGGATTCCATGAAGCACCCCTACGCGAGCATCTTCAGCAAGAAGGCCGTCGAGAGCGCCGGGGCGGAATACTTCCGGAACCCGGTCGGAACGGGCGCCTTCAAGTTCAAGAGCTGGGTCAAGGGCGAGCGCATGGAGCTTGTCGCGTTCGACGACTATCACGGCAAGAAGCCCGCGTTCAAGAACCTCAACATCCTCGTCCTGCCCGACGACAGCAGCCGGGTCATCGCGCTGGAAACAGGAAAGGTCGACATGATCTACGCCCTGCCGCCGACCGATTTCGACCGGCTGAACGCGTCGGCCAACGTGAAGGCCTTCAAGGCGCCCGGACTCGGCCTGATCTACCTCGGAATGAACACGCAGAAGAAACCGCTCGACGATCCGCGCGTGCGGCTCGCCATCGATTACGCCATCAACAAGGAAGCGTATGACGCCATCGTGTATCAGAAGAAGTCGGCGCAGCCCGCCGGTCCGCTCGTTCCCGCGAGCACCTTCTCGCCGAAGAGCGCCAAGCCCTATCCGTACGACGTCGCAAAGGCGAAAGCGCTTCTGGCCGAGGCGGGATACGCGAACGGAATGACCCTGAATCTCTGGATCAGCAACTTCCAGGACCGCGTGAACGGCGCGACCGTCATTCAGTCCATGCTCGCCCAGGCCGGGATCAAGGTCAACATCCAGGTCTTCGAGTCCGGCGTGTTCGACACGAAGGTGAAGGCGAACGAGCAGGATCTGATCATCAGCACCTGGGGCATGCAGACCAACCGCGACGCGGGCCAGTTCTGGCTCTCCCTGTTCCATTCGGCGAGCATCGGCTCGACGAACTGGACCGTGCTCAAGGACAAGGAAGTCGACGAAGGCCTCGACCTGGTCAATTCGACCGTCGACGAGGCGAAGCGGACCGAAATCTTCCAGAAGATCTGGGACCGGCTCGATACCCTGCATCCGTTCGTCTCGCTCGCGGTGCCGAACGAACTGTACGGCGCGAGGAAGGATCTCGTCGGCCTCGAGGAGTTCTTCGACGGCCGCCTGAACTACCTCGGCAATCTGACGCTGAAGGACTGATATCCGGAGCGGAGGTCGCGGGGAGCGTCGCTCTCCGTGACCTCCGCGACTCCGGCGGAAAGGCGGCGACCGTCATGGCATCGGACATTCTTCAAAAGGCGCAGGAAATCCAGGACTACGTCGTTCGGGTGAAGCGGGAGATTCACGCGCACCCAGAACTCGGCATGAAGGAGCACGCGACGACGGCGCTCGTGAAATCGGAGCTTGCGGACATGGGCGTCGAAATGGTCCCGCTGCCGTCCGACGTCGGCGTTCTTGGGATCATCCGGGGCGAAGGCGCGCGCCAGGGGACCGTGTCGGCGCTTCGGGCCGACATGGACGCGCTCCCGATTCAGGAAACGGCGGACGTTCCGGACCGGTCGACCGTTCCCGGCGTGATGCACGCCTGCGGGCACGACTGCCACACGGCGATGCTCCTCGGAGCGGCGAAGATCCTCTCGTCCGTGAAGGATCGTTTTTCCGGCGTCGCGAAGCTGATCTTCCAGCCCGCCGAAGAGACGCTTGACGGCTCCGCGCACATGATCGGGCTGGGCGTCCTCGACAACCCGGAAGTCCGGTATATCTTCGGACTTCACGGACACTCGTCGTACGACGTGGGACAGATCGCCCTCCGCAGCGGGCCGTACATGGCGTCCTCGGACTTCTTCACGGTCCGGATGACCGGCGTCGCCGGACACGGAGCCTACCCGCACCGCACGGGCTGTGACCCGGTGATGGCCGCCTCGAACGCGGTCATGGCGATCCAGAGCATCGTCACGCAGCAGATCGACGCGCTCGACAACGTCGTGATCTCCGTCTGCCAGATCAACGGCGGAACGGCGAAGAACATAATCCCGGAAACGGTCGAGTTCTCGGGCTCCGTGCGGTGCCAGAGCGCGGACACCAGAAAGACGATCGAAGAACGCATCCGGCGCATCTCGGAAAACGTGGCGTTAACGTACGGATGCACGTCCGCCCTCGCCTACCGCTACGGCGTCCCCCCGCTCGCGAACTCGCCGGAGCTGACCGAGTGGGTCCGCGAGAGCGCGCGGAAGCTCGTCGGCGTCGAAAATGTCCGGGAGATCGGCGCGGCGGCGATGGGATCGGAGGACTTCTCCCGCTACCTCGACATCGTCCCGCAGGGCGTCTTCGCCCGGCTCGGCATCAACGTTCCGGGCCGCCCCAGGCCCGTGTTCCACAACGGCAATTTCGTCTTCTCCGAGGATGCGCTCCCGTACGGAACCGCTCTGTTCGCGCAGTTCGTCCTCGACGTCAATGTATAGGCGCATATTTGAAGGAGGCTTTTCACCATGGCAATGACCCACAGACAGCGCATCGAGGCGGCCCTGGCGTTCCAACAGGCCGACCGCATTCCCTACAGCATGTGGATGCACTTCCCGAACCGCGACAGAAGCCCCCGCAGGCTGGCCGAACTCAGCCTGGAGCTTCAGCGGCGCTATGACCTCGACTTCATCAAGTTCATGCCGTTCGGTCTCTACACGACCGTCGACTACGGCATCGACCTCGACGTCTTCCCGGGATTCAACACCCCGCCCGTCGCGCACAAACCCCTGGTCGAAAAGGTGGAGGACTGGGACGGCATCCGCTTCATGTCCGGAACCGAGGGGGAGTACGCGATCGTCCTCGAGGCGCAGCGGATCCTGTCGACCATGACGGAGGAGCGGGTTCCGTTCCTGCAGACGGTCTTCAGCCCGATGACGACCGCGGCGAAGATGTGCAGTCCCGAGACGCTCGTGAAGCACATCGCGCAGGATCCCGTCCGGGTCCATCGCGTGCTCGAAATGATCACGGCCGCGACGCTCCGGTTCGTGAAGGCGTCCCTGTCGCTCGGCGCCGACGGCTTCTATTTCGCGACGCAGATGTCCACGACGGACGTGATCGACCGCGCGACGCACGAGGCGTTCGTGAAGCACTATGACCTTCAGGTGCTGAACGCGGTCCGCGGCGCGACGTGGTTCAACGTGCTGCACATCCACGGCGCGAACGCGATGCTGCGCGACATGCAGGATTACCCCGTCCAGGCGCTGAGCTGGCACGACCGGGACGACGGCCCCTCGATGGACGAGGTGCGGACCTACAGCGACAAGGTCTTCATCGGCGGCATGAGCTGGGGGAAGAACTGGCTCGGCAAGACGGACGCCGAGGTCGTCGCCGAGGTCCGCGAGGTCGCCGCGCGACAGGGCGGCAAGGGGATCATCCTCGGACCCGGCTGCATCATCGACCCGGCGACGCCCCCGGAACGCCTGGATCTCGTCCGGAAGACCGTACTCGAACTCGCGCGGGGGTAACGGCCGCGCCGGATTACACAAAAAAGCCGGCTCCCGAAAATCCGGGGGCCGGCTTCGTCGTTGCCGCTTATGGGGAAGCCGCGTCAGGCCTTTTTCGCCCCGTTCCGCTTCCGTGCGACCGCGAACAGCGATCCGCCGACGAAGAACGTTCCGATGCCGAAGAGTCCCATCGGAGACATCGCGATTCCGGGCAGCCCCCACGTGATCTTCATGTCCGCCCCTTCGAAGTGGATGATGACGCCCATCCCGGTGTTGGATACGTGGGTCAGGTTCAGGATCGCCATCTCTCCGGGGCCGATCGCGCTCGTGTCGTCGGTCCTCAGCAAAGGCGCGGCCGGGTCTCCGGCGATCGGGCGCAGACCGTCGGAACCGCCCCTGAGGCGAACGACGTCCGTTCCGAAGTTCGCGACCGCGAGCAAAAAGTCCCCTGCCTTCGGCGCGGGCGAGAGTTCGGGCACGACGATCCGGCCCGAGAGGGACGTCGTCTCGCCGAGCTGTTTCGATCCGGCGAAGCCCTTCTTCGGGTCGTAGACGGCGAAGGCGACGCGCGTTCCCCGGTCGAGACGGATGATGTCGATGGGCAGGCTCAGCTTCTCGCCCGCGTTGTCGGCGGAGATCGCGCCCGAAAGGATCCGGTCGCTCTTTCCGGCGAAGTCCCATCGGATGCGCCAGGACGCCTTCTCTTTCGTGGACTTAATCTGTTCGTGGTCGAGCCCGGTTATGCCCGCCGGCGCGTATGCCTTCGGAACGCCGCCGCAGCCGCAGTTGCATCCGAGGTCGAGAGTCGCGTCGATGGATCCGCTCGGCCCCGGCGAGCGGATCAGCAGGCGGTCCGTATAGCCGCGGTCGTTGAACGTCACTTCGGGAAAGCCCTTCAACGACGCGCGGATCGCGTCGGCCGACGCGGTGATCCGGACGTTTCTGCCGCTGGTCTTGAACGCGAGAACATCCGGCGACGAAACGAGCGGATCGAACCCCGGGACCTTCTTCGGCGCCGGTTTCGACGCGGCTTCGGCCGGAGAGAGCGCCAAAAGCGCCAGCAGCAGCGCGAGAACGATTCCCCGCAGCACACGGGTGCGACGTATGCCGGTGTTTCGATTTTGCATCACGAATGGTTCCATTCGATCAATCCTCCAAAAAAAAGTCCCCCGCGGCCCGCCGGGGTCACGGAACGAGTGTGCGTCCGACAGCGCCGTCCGCGATGCACGCACTCCGTGCGTGGTCGCGCCGCATTGTCACGAAAACGTTCCCGCCATGGGCCGACACCTCTTTTCGGATGATTCCGAATACGTCTTCCCGATCGCGGATTATATCACATGCCCGATGCCGCGACGCGCCGCACAAAAAGGCCGGAAGCGGCATGAAACGCCCGCCTCCGGCCCGTTCTCCCGCGTATGTTTACGTTCGTCGCCGCACGAAGAGCGGCAGCAGGAAGAGCGCGACGAGCGGAGAGAACCCGGCCGAACATCCGAGTCCGCTGCCTTTGTCGCCCTGCGTCGGCGCGGGATCCTCGCCGAGAAGCGGCACGCCGAAGAGCCCCTCGAAGCTCTTCACGGTCACGAAGCCGTCGACCGCTCCGTCCATGTCGAACGACCCGCCGTCGACGAACACGCTTTCGAGCAGCAGCGTATCGCCCTCGCGACGCGCCCGGGCTGCGGAAATCACCGCGTCGTCAACGTCCCACGCGGCCGACCAGCCGTTCTCCTCGCGGTTCCACGCCATCAGGAGCCAACAGTAGAAGACGTCGTTCTCGAGAGCGAACTCCGACTCCAGCCCGATCGTCACGCGGTCGCCCGTCGCGTCGTAGCGGACGGTGTTCGCGTTGTCGATGTCCAGAATCGCGAAGCACGATTCCGAGTCGTCGCCGAAGACGTCGTAGAGCGAGGCGATGTCCATTCCCACGCCCGACGGATCGGGCTTTCCCATCGGCGGAAGGTCCTGCGACGCCACCGGAACCGGAGCGCCCGTCGCGACGCCGCCCGATACGTTCGCGGTCGCGTCCGGGTCGTCTGCGGGTTTGGGGACGTCGGTCGGTTTCGGCATGAGCGTCGAAACGGTCGCCGTCATTGTCTTCGCGGACGACGAGATCCCCGAGACCTCCTACGGCGCCTTCCTCTCACCCGCCGGAGACGCCGTCTTCGACACCGAGGTCGACGACTCCTGGCGGCCCTGGCGCCTGCGCCGGCACGTGCTCGGGACCCCGCTCGAGCAGGAC
>CALMZW010000115.1 GCA_937870605.1 uncultured Synergistaceae bacterium | reverse complement strand
GGATGAAGACGGGGGCGAGAAGCCCCCAGACCGCTTCCCGCAGCGCATCGAACCGTTCCCGCCACGAACTCCTCGCGCAGGTCTTGAGCTTCATTCCGCGGCTTTTGACGAGGTACAGGCTGACGATGATCAGGGCCGCGCCGATCAGCAGTCCCGGAACGATCCCCGCGATGAACAGGCGACCGATGGAAACCTCCGCGAGGACGCCGAACACGACGAAGGCGATGCTCGGCGGGATGATGATGCCGATGTTCCCCGACGCGGCGATGAGAGCGCACGAAAAGCCTCGTTCATATCCGCCGTCGACCATCGCCGGGATCAGAATCGTCCCGATCGCGGCCACGGTCGCCGGACCCGATCCGGAGATGGCGGCGAAGAAGCACGCGACCAAAACGGTGACGATGGCGAGCCCTCCGGGGACGTGTCCCACAAGGACGTTCGCAAACCGGATCAGCCGCTTTGAGATCCCCGCATATTCCATGATGACGCCCGCGAGGACGAAGAAGGGAATCGCGAGCAGCGTGAACTTCCCGAGAGAGGCGTACATCACGAGGGGGAACATCGCGACGGGAAATCCGTACAGCGCCATGGACGCGATGGCGGACAGTCCGAGCGAGACGGAAATCGGGATGCCCAGAAAGAGAAGGAGAAAGAAAAGACCGAACAGAACCCAGGCCATCATATCGTTCCTCCCCGAATCAGCGTGCGTCGCATTCGCGCAAGGTCCGCCGGCAGACATCCAGGACGCGGACGATGATGATGAGCGCCCCGAGCGGGACCGATATTCCCGCGACCCATTCCGGAAGCCCCATCGCGGGGGTCCGCTGGTCGAACATGATCTGGCTCCGGAGCATGTCCACGCCGTATTTCACGAGAAGGGACATGAGAATGACCGTCAGCGTCGTCGAGAAGACGGCCGCGAGTTTCCTGCCGCGATGCCCGAGCCGTTCCACGATGAACGTGAACCCGAGATGGGCGTTTCTCCGGTATGCGATGGAGGCCGCGAAAAAGCTGTTATACACGAAGAGGATGACGACGAGTTCTTCGGAAAAGGCCCAGGACGCGTGGATGAAATAGCGGGAAAGGACATTTCCGAAGTTGATGAAGACCAGAACGGCGAGACTGACGACGACAAACGTTTCCTCGAGCATATCGATATATTTCATGTGCGGACCTCCAAATGGAAATGGAGGCGGAAGGAATCCGCCCCCATTTTTCCGGTTTCCGTTTCTACTTCTTGTATCCGAAGGCTTCGAGAAGTTCCAGT